>JBBRHH010000070.1:0-15866 GCA_038222915.1 Tepidisphaerales bacterium | reverse complement strand
GATGGCGGCTTCGACCACGTAGCGATCGGCGTCACCTGAGAAGGCCAGGCCGACAGTTTCTAGTTTGCGGACGCGGTCGAACGAGACTTGGCCGATGGGAGAGGCGGCCTTCCATGTTGCGTCGGGCGAGGTTCCGGGGACGACCGCCTCGTAGAGCACGGCGGTGGGCGTGTGGGTGGGGCCGGTGAAGGTCATGAGGAGACGTTTGTCGCCGGCGACGGGTGCGGTGCGGGCGGCATTAGCGGCGGGGTCGGTGCCGATTTGCAGATCAACGGCCGCGCCGGTCTTGAAGAGGCGATCCCATTGCTCGCCGGTATTTTTGATTGGGCCCAGGCCCTGGATTTCGTAGCAGAGGTAGAGATTTTTCGCGTCGAAGGCGGTGCGGAGCGTGCCGCCGTGAGCCATTTTCCCCTTGGTGTCGCGGCCGAAATCGGCGGCCGGGCTTTCTGCATCCCAGTCGGAGGTGCTGCCGTCAATTTTGGGTGGCGTGGTGACGTGATAACAATCGAGGACTGGAGCGCGGGTGTAGACCTGTTCCTTTTCCCTGCTCGCATCCCAGGCGGCGGTTGTGGCGATCAATTCGCCGGTGATTTCGAGTTTGCCGGTGGCGCGTTTGAATTTATCCATGCCGAGCACTTCGACGACGCTGACGTGGTTGTGGCCGGCGACGGCGTAGTAGTGGTTGTCGGAAGTGCGGCAGAAGTATGCCTGGAAATGTTCCTGGCCGATCGTGACATCATCCATGTTCATACCGCGCTCGTGTTCGGGCATGGACCAAGATCGCATGCCGGGGAGGCGCTGGTCATTGAAGATGGTGGCGGCGAGGAGGCCGTCGGCGGTCCAGAGATTCCAGACGCCCATGTTGGTGTGCATGACCAGGAATTCGCCGAGATCACCGGCGTGGGTGGACCCGTGGCCGGCGACCGAGAACTGGGAGACGACCTGGCCGGGTGAGTAGGGCTTGGCATCGGCGTAGCCCTGGGTGGTCATGCCTTCGGCGGGGTAGGTCCAGATGTGCTTGCCTTCGGGGTCCATGACGATTTCAGGAGAGTGATCGCCAATGGTGTGGAAGTTGCCGTTGTCAAGACGGAAGGGGGTGAGGCCGTGCAGTTTTGGGAACTCCTTCACCTCATAGACGGGGACGCCACTGGGAAGGAAGTTTTTCACCTGGAATCTCCAGATGGAGAATTGAACGCCCAAGTCGGTGTTGAAGTTGGTCAGGCCCATGCCGGCGCTGTCTTCTTTTTTGCGCGGGAAGAGGGTGACTTCGTTGGCCTGAACTTCGCCGTCGCCGTTGAGGTCGGACCAGACGAAGTTTTGTTCGGTCAGATTTTTTCCGCCGGTAGCGGCCAGGATGGCGGGCTTGCTAAGGGGTGGGAATGCATCGGCGCGGCCCATGGCGGCGACGGATTTCAGATGGTCCTTGTCGTAAAGGTAGACGTGACCGCACTGCTGGTTGGAGTCGTTGCTCATCATCCGCGTGACCAGATAGGTATGGCCGTTCAGCGGGATGGGAACTTCACCGGGCGGCATATCGCCGAGCCAGGTGATATTCTTCATGTGGCTGTGGCCGGTCTCCCAGTCGAGCGCGAATTCCATGTTGTTGTAGAAGAGGCGGCGCTTGTCGTTGGGATCGAGGACGCCGCCGCCGCCGTAGGAGGTGTTGCCCCAGAAATCCTTCTGCCATTTGCCGTCGAGGGTCCATTCGCTGATGCGCTTGGGGTAGTAGGTTTGATCGACGGCCCAGAGATGTTCATTCTTGTCGATGACGAGGGCGGTGATGTCGTGGAGGCGGCTGGGGTCCCAGGGGCCGACGACGTAGCCGCCGGGCGTGCCGATGGAGCGGAGTAATTTGCCGGCGGGGCTGTAGACGCGGATGGTGCGGCGGTCGAGTGAGTGATCGTAAATGTAAAAGTTGCCGGCTTTGTCGAGGGCCATAGCTTGCGGTTCAATGAGATCGCCGGCGACGATGGTTTGATGGGCGCCGGTGGCGAGATCGACTTTGACCAGATCAGCTCCGGAGGTGGAGAAGAGATCGCCGGCGACGTTCATGGCGAGGGGGCCGGGTTTGGCGATGGGGGTTTCCTTGACGATTTTTCCGGTAGCGCCGTCAAGGACTTCAATGCGCTGATAGGCGAGGGGATCGGAGACGCTGGCGGATTCGCCGCCGACGTATTTCATGGCGGCGAGGCCGAAGATGCGGCAGCGGGTCGGATCGAATTTGTCGCGCGGGACGTCCCAGCGGAACAGTTCCTCCCGGCCGCGATCGGCCCACTGCTCGCACACGCGGAGGCGGACGCCGCGGGTTTTGATCTCGTTGCCGAACTCGATGTAGCCATCGAGATAGCGTGCTTGTTCATTGGACTGGTTCATCGTGCCAATCCGACGCTTCTGGATATAGGTATCGATGTGCTTCCAGTCTTTGTCAGAGCGGATGTCGATCGGGCCGGTGCCAGCGCCTGTGTAGACATCGATCTCCGTACGCTTGGCGTCGATCTCCTTGATGGCGAGGCCACGGAGGGGTTGGACTTCTTTCCATTCGAGGGCATAGATTGCGGGGTCTTCATCGGTGAGCGGAGTAGTGCGCTTGGCGTCCCAGGCGCCGGCTTTGTTGATTGCGCCGGAGCTGAGGCGGACGGTGGCGAGGGGGGCAGCGTTTTCGAAGCGGCGGCCGATGATTTTCAGTCCTTCGAGACGGCCTGTCCAGTTGACATTGTCGAGCCCCATGTCGTCCTCTTTGGGGGCGGTCTTGAGCTCGGGTTTGTCGCCGATGGCCTTGAGGCTGCCGTATTCGAGGGACTCGTCGGGCTCGGTGAAAGTGTCGTCTTCACCGCGTGAGAAGGTGACGCGGAGAGCTCGGGTTACGCAATTTTTGGGAGCGATGGCGACGTCCCATGAGGCCTTGGGCTGTGCAGCGAATTGTTCCCATTGGCTCGGTGTGCCGGCGTTGGGCGGATAAGGGGCGTCGGGCTTGAGGAAGCTCAGGCGCATGTGAACGGCTTCGTCTTCGGGCCGGGGAAGGATGATGGTTCCGATGGAGGTGGGCTTGCGGAAGGCGAGGACTACGTGGTGGCGGGGGGATTTACCGGCGGTGGATTCGATGAACTTCAGGGCTGTTGAGCGGGGAGGATTGGGGGTGAGGTGAAACATCGCCATCAAGTCGCCGCGGGCGTCCGGGACGTCTTCCAGCATGTATTTGGGCTGACGCGTTGCGGCCAGATGCGGATAGCAGTTTTCAATGTCGACGTCGGCAGGGGAACCCGAGGTGGCTAGCCAATTTTCCGGCGCGTTGATGGACATGTAGAGCTTGTTTTGAAACGCCACGGCCGATTGGAGGGCGCGCTTCCGGGTGGAGGTGGCGGTGAGCTGGGCGATTTCCTTGACCTGGTGGGTGGCAATGTCGACGGCCCAGACGCGGTCTGCGATTGAATCCACATGCGACGCATCCGTCACGGTGGAATTGAAGAACATGTTGAAGACGGTCTTGTCGTCGGCGGCGAGGAGATGCGAGCCTGTGAAGCCGGCGAAAGAGGGAACGGCCCAGAGCTTTTTGCCGGTGAGATCGCAGACGGCCATGGAGACGCCGCTTTCGGAGACAGGTGCGCCGAAGAAGACGAAGTCGCCGCTGGTGGTTCCGGAGCGCGGGGCGGTGTGATCGGCGAGCCAGCCGCCGGGGCCGCTCATGCTGGTGTGCCAGGGGGGATTGTCGGGGGAGTTTTCGGTGACGTTGGGATAGGGCGTCATCTGATAGCGCAGGCCCAGGGGTGGCGCGGAAATCATTTTCCATGTGTAGTTGCCGGGGGCGACGGTATTGCCGGCTTCATCTTTTAGATCCCAGGGGGCTTCGTGCGGGCCTTTGGCGGTGTCGACGCGGGCGAAGAGGTTGCGGACACGATGGCCGTCGGCGGCGTCGATGGCGATGGTGGCTTTGCCATCGACGTCCATGGTGTATGGAATGCGGAGGGGTGGCGGGACGTCTTCGCCGGCGTTCGTGGCGGCGGGGACGGGTTGGTCTTTCAGATCGGTGAAGACGTGCAGGCCAAATAATTTGGCGAGGGGCCCTTCGTGCGTCTTGAGGATGTTGAGGCGGATGGCGCGGGTGGTGAGCGGTTCGGGGAGCTCAATCATGCGGCCATTGGCGGCGACGGTCTTGAGATCACGCAGATTTTTCCATTCGGAGTCGGTGGCGGCGCGCGGGTTGAGTGATTCGGCGCCGATGAAGTATTCGACATTGACCTGCTCGAAGTTGTCGGCCATCCAGAGTGCGCTGATTTTCTGCGGCTGTTTCCAGGTAAGGATGAACCAGCTTGGGGCAATGTCGGAGATGGGACCGCGACGAATGCGGGCCTGTTCGTCGGGGCCGGTGTTTTGCCAATGGGGGTAGCCGCCTTTGGTGATGATGGAGGCGGCGTGAACCTGCGGCGGGCCAAAAGGACTGGTGGCGATGAATTCAGAATCGGCGTAGGCGAGAGCGAGCGGAGTCACGTTATTGAGGCGGGCCTTCATGATGCGCACTGACGCCAGGCGCGAATCGTCCTGGGATTTTGCATCGCTGAGGAGGATGGCGGCGGTTTGCGTGCCGGAGGGCAGAACGACTTCGGATGCGCCCGATTGATGCGGGGGAACGTCGATCTGTTGCCATATGGCGGCAATGATGGGATCGGCCGGGAGGGTTGAGCCTGGTTTGAGGATTTTTAGAACGGTGGGGGTTCCGGTGATCTGGATGGATCCGATGGCGACTGGATGGCGGAAGACGATGAGGTACTGGACGGGGGCGTCGTTGGTTCGGAGGGCTTCGGGGGGGCTGAGGACCGGGCCGTTGTTGACGAGTTGGCCGATGCCCAGGACGTGGAGAAGGGCCTTTTCGATGGCGGGAGCGGAGGCTGAGCCGCGCAGGAGGCGGGACGTGGTGAAGTCGACGTCGGTGGCGTTGAGCGAGGTGGCGGTAATCGTTGCCGGGGCAGTCTCTGACGGTGCTGCGATAGTGATCAGAGCAAGGACGGACAGCGCGGATAGCGTCCCCGCGAGCGTTAAACGTACGGTTTTGCTTTTCATGGTGTTTCCTTCGAACTGGTACTGAATCCGGGTGTGCACGTTTAGAGTTCGGCTCCGATATCGAAACCAAATCACAACTGGCCTCCAATTTGCTCGCGTCCGCCGAAGGAGAATCATCCCGGGATGCGTCCCTCGAAAAACAGTAGCGCTTTGGATGCGATGGTGGGTGACCTTAAAGCGGTCGCCTCGCCGCTGCGCGCCTATTTTAGCGATCTGTACGATAAATATGCGTCGCTACAGGAGGGGAATCTTGCCAATTACATCCCGGAACTGTCGCGGGCCGATCCTTCGGCATTTGGATTGTCGCTGGTCACGGTGACCGGGCAGGTGTTTGTGGTGGGCCAGGCGGAGCAACTCTTTACGATTCAGTCGGTATCAAAGCCGTTTGTGTATGGCCTGGCGCTGGAAGATCATGGGCGGGAAGAGATGTTGCGGCATGTCGGAGTTGAGCCGACGGGCGATCCATTCAATAGTTTTACACGGCTGGAACGGGCGGATGGTAAGCCGTTCAATCCACTGATCAATGCTGGAGCGATCGCAACGACGTCGATGATCAAGGGCGACGGGCCGGCGGCGCGGTTCAATCGCCTTCTTGACATGCTGGCGCGCTATATCGGGCATCCAGTTCCGGTGGACATGCCAATTTTTACGTCCGAGCGCGCTACGGGGCACCGCAACCGCGCGATTGCGTGGTTCTTAATGAACTGCGGACATCTGGGCGGCGATCTGGACGAGGCGCTGGATCTTTACTTCAAGCAATGTTCGGTTCTCGTGACGGGGAAGGATCTGGCCATGATGGGGGCGACGCTGGCGGCGGGCGGTGTGAATCCGATGACCGGGGAGCGCGCGTTGCAACAGGAGTATGTGCAGGATCTGCTGAGCGTCATGTATAGCTGCGGCATGTACGATTATTCGGGGGAGTGGGCGTATCGCGTAGGATTGCCGGCCAAGAGCGGCGTGGGTGGCGGAATTTGTATAGTGATTCCAGGCGTGTGCGGGATCGGGACGTTCTCACCGCTTCTGGATCCGCGTGGCAACAGCGTACGGGGGCTTCGGGCGCTTGAGCAATTTTCGACGGACTACAAGCTGCATGTCTTCAATTCGGCCGACAGCTATCAGAAGCTACGCGCAGCGATCACGGGGCGGGCGTTGGTCGTTTGATGCCGCCTGCTGGTACTTCATTCAAAGATACGCCGCAACTCCATGAAGCAATTTGGTCAGTTCGTGCTCTGGATGGCAGAGGACGAAGAGATTTTCACTGGCAACGTTGGCCATTTCTTCACAGAGGGGAAGGACGGCGAGGACGGGAACCTCGAAGGTCGCTTCGATCTTCTGCTTGACAAGCTGGCGATCGAGGGATGGAGGGGCCTTATTGACGATGATGCGCATGTCCGGAACATCCAGCCGCCTTGCGAGATCGACGGTGACGGCCGATCCGAGGTAATCCTGTTGGTCGGGGCGAAGAACGACGAGCAGGACGTCGGAGATGGCGATGGAGAGGAGCGTCTCCTCGTTTACGCCCGGGTGGGTATCGATGAACAGGTAGTCGAGGGACAATTGGCGGATGATTTCGCGGATGCCGTCGTTGAGGCGGCTGACGTCGTAGCCTTCGCGGAGAATGCGCGCGATGTCACCCGAGTTGAGGCTGGAGGGAATGAGATAAACGGCGGCGCGGCCTTTGGAATCTCCGGCAAGGATGGCCGGCGGCGTCACGTCGTAGGCCGCGTCCTCAATCTTGCATTGGCCGTGCAGGTAGTCGTTCAGAGACTTGTCGATGTTGTCTTCATCAAGACGGAAAAGAACGTGAATGCCGGGGGACTGAATATCGGTGTCGATGACGCCGACACGGTATCCGCGCTTGGCGACAAGGCAGGCGATGTTGGCGGTTGAATTTGATTTTCCGGTGCCGCCGCGAAAGGAGTGAATCGAAATCACACGGGGCATTCAGCCTCCTCAACGGAGGATTGGGGCGCGGCAAATTGCTCGCGGAGCAGCTTGGCCTTGGCGGCGAGGGACTGAAAGTATTGGGAGCCGGTGATTTCGGTGACCTGGCGTGCGCGCTTGGCCTGATCGATATTGACCTGAAGCTGTTGGATTTTTTCTTTGAGGCCGTTTTCCCGGACAAGCTGTTCGACGGCGGCGGCGGCCAGGTCGGTCAGTGCGTTAATGACGGGCATGAGATCAAGGTCAAAGGGAACGACATTTCCACCCGTATCCATCGAATTGATGAGTTGCAGAACGCCGATGACCTGGCCGGCGCCGTTCTTTAATGGAAGTGTAAGGACTGACTTCGTGCGATAGTTAGTTTTCCGGTCAAAATCGCGCGTTCCGCTGAAATCAAAGCCATCGGCCTCGTATGCGTCATCGATGCAGATCGGCTCGCCGGTCAACGCAACGTGGGTGGCGATATTGCGGTGGTTGGCCAATCCGGTTGCTGGGTCATGCAACTGGAGTGGTGGAAATGCCGGGGTGATGTCGCTCGTACCACCCATGTCGATGCCGAGTGTCTGGTTGCGAACAATGACAAAACGAAGGCTTTCGTCGGCGTCGAGGAGATAGAGTGTTCCACCGTCGGCATGGCAGAGGCTGCGCACCTCGAGCAGAACCCGTTCCACCAGGCGCTTGAAGTCGCGTTCCCGAAACAGAATCAGCCCGATGGGAATCACCAGTTGCAGCAGTGATTCACACTGGCGACGGAGGATGTCGATGTGCTTGCTGGCAGTTTCATTCATCTCGGCCGTGCCCGTTGAAAGTCCACAAGCCAAAAGAATCCAGGCTATGTTTAGATGAGATCTTGTGGCGTGAGCAAATGCCACGAGCAAACGATGGGCCGATGAAAATTGAGGGGTTTATGTTCAGAGTGCCGAGGCACGACTCGCCACATTTTTGCGCAATGCACTATTTTTTGCCTAATTGGGCGTCGCGACCGACTGTTGCGTCGGGCGTATAATCAATTGTGTGTTTTGGGGTGATTTGGAGTTGTGGGCATGTCCACACGCAGTACATTCTCCGTGGGGGAAAGCCGGAAAAGGGCGGCGCACAACGCGCCTGTTCGGCTGCTGATGGCCGTGCCTATTTGTGATGGGCATGATAGTGCGATCAACGCGATCAACCTGGAGTTTGTGCGGGCGGGGTTGGAGATTGTTTATCTCGGGTTCAACCGGTCGGCCCGGGATATTGTGCGGGCTGCGATTCAGGAGGATGTGCGCGGAATAGGGATTTCAAGTTACAACGGAGGGCATGTTGAGTTTTTCGGAGAGGTTGTTTCGCTATTGAAGGAACAGGGGGCCGGTGAGATCAAGGTTTTTGGTGGAGGCGGAGCGACCATTTCGAAGGCCGATGCGGTGGTGATGGGGAAACACGGGGTAGAGCGGATATTTTTTGCAGGGACGCCACTTGGAGAGTTGGTGGAGTTTGCGCGCGGGATTGGAGCTAAGGGCGTTGGTGACCGTGCAAAGCGCGGGTTTGATAGGCGATTGGCCAAGGCATTGACCGAGGTGGTTGATCGGGCGGTCTCCAATAGCGGAAGAGGGCGAAGACGAGCTTCGCCCCTACCCGGCCGTCGGGTGCGAGGTGCTCTGACTATTGGTTTTACCGGGCCGGGTGGGGTGGGGAAGACTCTGCTGATCGATGAGTTGGTGTTGCGGTTTCTGCGCGCTGATGCGGTGGCGCGGATTGCCATACTCTCGCATGATCCGAGCATTGTGGGGAACGGGGCGTTGCTGGGGGACCGGGCTTCGATGATTCATTCGCAGGACGATCGGGTGTTTATGCGGAGCCTCGCGACGCGTGGGCAGGCCGGCGGGCTTTCGTCGGCTACCGCACGGTGTCTGGAGGTTTTGAAGAAGGCAAATGTCCACACAGATGGGCGGGGGTTTGATGTGATTCTGGTGGAGACGGTTGGGATTGGGCAGGAGGCGATTCCGTACGGGGATCTCGTGGACAAGACTGTGCTGGTAATGAGTCCGGACTACGGGGCGCGGTTGCAGCTTCAGAAGATTGTGATGCTGGAGGCGGCGGATGTGGTGGTGGTGAATAAGGCGGATCTGGCAGGGGCGCGGACGGCGATGAGCGAGATTGGGGAGCGGGTGAACGGAAATGTGAACGGACAAACGCTGATTGCGACGACGGCCAAGCGGCATCGGGATAGCGGTGTGGATGGCTTGTTTGAGTTGCTGACTGCAGAAAAACGCGCGGGGGCAACGGAGCGACAATGAGCGTGATAGCGGAGGTCAACAAAGCGGTTGAGGCACACAATCTGGATGTAGAAGAGCAGGTGCGCCGCGCGCGGGAGGATTCAAAATTCGCCGGTGAGTTGCGGCAGCGGTGGGAGACGATTCGTTCGGGCGTGGCGCTGGGGGAAACGCCGACCGGCTTGCGGCTGCCGCGCCTGGCGTTGCCCGAGGCCGATGAGCCGGGCGCGGTAGCGCGGTACTTGTTTGGTGAAGGGCTTCCCGGCGAGTTTCCGTATGTTAATGGAGCGTATCGCGAGCTGTATGTCGAGCGCGATAGGGCGCGGAAGGACGCAAAGGAGGCCGAGGAACCGACGCGGTTGTTTGCGGGGCTTGGGCTTGCGGAGGATACGAACGCGCGATTTCATTTTCTGACTCGGCAGCAGAAGAGTATTCGTTTGAGCACTGCGTTTGATGGGCCGACGCTGTACGGGATGGACAGTGACGCGGAGGGCGTGTTTGGGAAGATTGGGGAGGGGGGTGTGGCGATTGACACCGTTGAAGATATGGAGCGGTTGTTTGAGGGGTTCGATTTTGGTGGTGAGCAGTTGTCGGTATCGATGACGATCAATGGGCCGGCCCTGGCAATTCTTGCAATGTTCGTGTCGGCGGCGCGGCGGCGATTCGGGGCGGGGGTCATTCCGAAATTGCGCGGGACGATCCAGGCGGATGTTTTGAAGGAGGTGCAGGCGCAGAACGAGGTGTTGTTTCCGATCGATCCGTCGCTGCGATTTCTGGGCGATATGGTGGAGTATACGACGCGCAACATGCCTAGGTGGTATCCGATTTCGATCAGTGGATATCACATCGCGGAGGCGGGGGCGACGCCGGTGCAGCAGGCGGCTTATACCCTTTCGAACGGGTTTGCGTACGTGCAGTTGTTTCGGGAGCGGGGGTTGGATGTGAATGTGTTTGGGCCGCGGTTGTCGTTCTTTCTGGATTGCTCGTTGGATGTGGAGTATCTGGCATTGGCGCGGGTGTGCCGGAAGATCTGGGCGGTGGGGATGCGGGACGTGTTTGGCGCGGGGCCGGCGGCGCAGTTGTTTAAATTGCATACGCAGACGAGCGGGAGATCGCTGATCGCGCATGAGTTCAAGAACAATCTGACGCGGACGGCGGTGGAGTTGCTGCTGGCTTACGTGAACGGAACGAATTCGTGCCACAGCAACAGTGCTGACGAACCGTTCACGACGCCGGCCGAGGAATATGTGCGGCTGGCGGCGCAGGGTCAGGCGATCCTGCTGGAGGAGAGCGGCTTGTTCAAGCACATGATGAATATGCTTTCGGGATCGCCGGGGATGAAGATAGTGGAGAAGGCGGTGGAGGCTGGGATTCTCGAAGAGTTTTCACGCATTGAAGAACTGGGAGGAGTGCTGGCGGCGGTGGAGCATCGATATCAGAGAAGCCAGATCCAGGCGGCGGCGCATCGGTACGAGCAGCAGATTTATGCGGGGGAGAGGCCGATCATTGGGCTGAATCGATATCGGGAGAACGGAGATGGGCGGGCGGCGGTGAGCGTGGTGCGAACTTCGGAGAAGAAGAAACGGTTGCAAGTGGAGCGCGTGGCGAAGTTCAAACGGAAGCATCGGAAGGAGTCGGGGAAGCAACTGGACCAGTTGGCGCGCGTGGTCGAAGGCGGTGGGAACGTCTTTAAGGAGATGTTGGCGACTGTCGAGAGTTGTTCGCTTGGGCAGATTACCGGGAGGTTGCAGGAGGTCGTGGGGCGGTTTCGGCCGATGGTTTGACGATTCCCTCGTCAATCCAGTTCTTCCATGACGTCGTCGGAGTCGATGATAGCGCGAACTCGGGCGAGTGCCTCGTCGAGAATGTCGTCGGGCGCTTTGGCAACGAATTCCATTTCCCGCTCGCGGCAATCAATGCTTTTAAATTGATCCGTTACGACCTTGCTGTCGACATGCAGTCCCTGTTTCGGCGGAAGAATTCCTTTTGGAATGAGGACGTGGAATGGCCAAGGACGAATGGACGAGGTGATTGGACATACGACGGCGAAGCCAGTGTGCCGGCTGAACGATGCGGTGCTCAACACAAGACCATAATGCCGGTCCGCCATCTCGTGCCCGGCGGAGGGTGAGAAATTGAGATGTACCAGATCTCCACGATCGGGAAAGTAAGTTCGCTTCGACAAGTAATGGCCCTTTCCCCTACAAGAGTTCCTTGCCAGTGCGTCCCGTGATCAGTTCGCTGGACGGATTCTTGCCCTTGCACTGTGCCAGGAGCTCCGACAGCTTGTAACGCTTGCGCGTCGTTACGGGCTTGACGACCAACTGTTTTCCCACCCTGGTAAGCTCAACGGTTGTTCCCGCTTTCAGCGACAACTCTTCTGCCAACGCTTTGGGGATTCTCACCGCACGTGTGTTGCCCCACATTTGGATTGTTGCCATCATGGTGACCAGCCACTTTGTTGTATAAACATTGATGATACGGCGACGCCGTCGTCAAAGCAATTGCTATTTCGTTCTAAATAGCTCCTCCTTAAAGCGAAAGTGCTGCGTTGGCAGACATGACAGACAGTAAGCGGAACGGGCTCACCTCGTGTCATCTGACCACTTTCGGTATTTGGTGGAGCTATTTAGGTCGGGTGGAAAAAGTATCTCCTTTAGAAATCCTTCTGTTGTTCATGGTCGTAGGTACGGAGTTTGTCGGGGTATTTCTCCTTGAGGATTTTGACGAGGTCGTCGAGGCGGTGTTCCGGGTTTGGGTGGGTTTGCATGAATTCTGGCGTGGCGCCGCCTGCAGAGACTTTCTGCAGGACTTTCATGACGTCGAGCATTCCGGTGGGGTTGTAGCCGGCTTCGGCCATCAGCTCGACCCCTTTGGCGTCGGCTTCTGATTCGTCGCCGCGGCTGAATTTTAACTGAAGCATCTGATTGGCGACCTGGGCGGCGGCGGCATGTGAATAGCGGTCGCTGCCGACGGCGGCGGCGGTCACGAGGCTTTGGCCCAACTGGGCTTTGGCGAGGAGCTCGGCGGAGTGGCGGGCGAGGACGTGGCCGGTTTCGTGGCCGAGGACGCCGGCGAGTTGGTCTTCGTTGGTGAGGCGATCGAGGAGGCCTTTGGTGATGAAGATCTGACCGCCCGGTAGAGCAAAGGCGTTAACGGTTTGGGCGTCGGCGAGGAGGTGGTATTGGAAGTGGCCGGCATATTCGCTGCTGCGTGGCTCCGGGCCAGCCGCCAGACGTTGGCCTACTCGCTGGACCAGAATTGCCTGTCGATCGGGCGGGGTGATTTCGCGGGTGTGCATTTCCGAGGCCATTTCGGGAGCGGAGTTTAGACCCATCTGGATTTCCTGTTGTGGTGAGAGGCTGATGTGCTGTTTGCGATGAGTGTATTGATTGACCTGGGTAGAAGAAAAATAGGTGATGAGGCCTATTCCGGCGATGACCAGGCCGATGAGGATACGGATCGGGGAAGCTGAGCCGCCGCCGTATCCGCCGTTGTAGCCGTAGTTGCTCATTTTTAGTCTCCTGTTGCTGGAAAGCTCCGGGTGCCGATAATGTCAGGATAGGACTGACGACATGCCACTTCTACAAAGCCCCAAGACGACCGCTCCATCGCCCGGCCATCGGGATATACAGCGCATTTTGCGGATGAAGGTGCCGGTGATTGTGAAACTGGCGCAGCGGAAGCTGACGATGTCAGAGGTGCTGCGGCTGGGGGCCGGGGCGATCATCGAGTTTTCGAAGGCGAGCGACGAGCCGTTGGATCTGCTGGTGAATAACAAGTTGATTGCCACCGGGGAAGCGGTGAAGGTCGGAGAGAATTTTGGTTTAAGGATCACGCACATTGGGGATGTGAAGCAGGTGATTCGGTCGATGGGGGAATGAGGCGAATCATTTGATGTTACCGACCCTGAGCAGCACCTTTCCCATGGGGCCCCTTGCCAACCGTTCAAAAGCCGCGGGAAGTTGATCGAACTCGAAAATTTGATCGACGAGGGGTTTGGCGTTTGTTTTTGCCATTAGCTTGATCAACTGATTCCAGGCGGCCATGCCGTCGACCGGCCCGTAGGATCCGACGGCTACGCCGCCGATACGAATTCTTCGGAAGAAAAGGGAGGCGGTGTTGAAGTCTGGGACGGGGCCGGCGAGTCGGCCGACTACGCTGATTTTTCCATTTTCGCCGAGGGTTTCGAGAAGTTGGTTGAAAAGCGGGCCGCCGATGTTGTCGACGGCAAGGTCGACGCGCTTGCCCGCGAGGGCCTCCTTGAGTTGGCGACGCCACTCGGGGTCCTGCGGGTCATAGACGGCGGCCGCGCCGATGGATTTCAGGATCTGGGTTTTTTCTGGGCTGCGGGAGAGGCCAATGGGGGTGTGACCAAGGGCGGCGGCTAGTTGTATGGTGGCCACACCGACGCCGCCGGATGCGCCGGTGACGAGTACGGTGCCCGGCGGGAGCTCGCCCCATTGGGTTAGAGCCTGATAGGCGGTGAGGTAGACGAGGGTTGCACCGGCCGCTTCCTGATCGGTCCAATCTGTGGGGACAGGGACGAGTGAGTCGGCGGCAACAGCAACGCGCTGGGCAAAGGTACCGGGACGGGAGACGCCGGTGTCGCCACGGAGGATGAGCCTTTTCTCGCCTGTCCTGACGTTGGTTACATTGGCACCAATGGCGCTGACCGTACCGATGGCGTCGCGGCCGAGAATGTGGGGGAAGGTGGGTTTGCCTGGGTATTGGCCTTCGGCGAGGTAGCGGTCGGCGGGATTCAGGGCGGCATATTGGACATCGAGGACTACTTCGTTCGGTGCAGGTGTGGGGTCGGTTACATCTTTGAGTTCAAGATTTTGTATGCCAGTAAGAGCTGGGAGTTGCCAAGCGTTCATGTTGGAAGTTTATCATAGGGGGCGTGCATGCGAGAGGCACTAAATAACGACATCGACCATCAGGTGACGGCGGCTATTTCCGCGCAACGCCGGCCGGGGTGCCGAGGTCTTTTCGGCGGAAGACGTTGGCGAGGCCATTTTGGGGGGAGGTGTAGATATTGTCGTAATCACGGGCGAGTTGGCCAAGGAAGCTTTTCATCTTGTTAAGGTTTTCGGGAGTGGGATCGAGGCCGGCCATCAGGTCGTCCATTTTTCCCCAGACCATGATGAAGTCGATTCGGCCGCCGGTTTTTTCCTGATAGCGGGCGATATCGATGTCGGAAGTCCCTCTTTGTTGTAAAGATTTGGCACCGGCAGCATAAACTGTGCAAAGCCATATCGCACCGCAACGGGCATTGCGACCGCTGCCGAATTCACCACAACTTCTTCCCCCACAATGGCCGCATCGGCGTCCACAAACTTTTTGTCATTTCCCGCAACCTGAAATCCGACCAGCTTTCCACCGCGCGCCTCCAGTCCGCCGCCCAACGAATTGAACTCGACACTGATCTTTCCATCCGTCACCTTCATCGATCGATAGACCGGACCCGAAGCCACAATCTTCTCCCCATACGGCATCGCCCGCGCCGCCAGCGCCATCCGTTGGCCGACTTCCATCTTCCGCTTCGGATGAATCTCCCCCACGCCGTATCCATCCCCCTCCTTGTCAGCTAGATCAATCGTGACCGCGAGCGCTGTATTTGGCACGGTCTGCGAAACGTGCAACTGCGCTTCCCGCACCAACTGCCACCTTGCCGGCTGCGCCGTGCGCCAGGACGTTAACTGCGCAATCACAAACGGCAGGTCCTTCTGGCCAAAATGCGCGCGCCAGTCCGCGATCAATGCCTGCAGCTTTGCCTCATAATGCACGTCATTCCCATTGTGTTCTCCCTGATACCAGATCACCCCGCGCACCGCATAAGGAAACACCGGCGCCATCAAACTATCAAACGCCGCGCTCCCGTAATGAAACGCCTTCCCGTCCGGCCCGCCCTGCCGCGATCCCGCATATCCCGCCACCACCTCCGCATAGGCAGCCGTCGGCGCAATCACGCCCTCAGGCAATTTGGGAAATGGCGTGTTCTTCAAGTTATCGCTCGCCGCCTTGGAAATCGGCGGCACCACCCATTGCTCCTGCGGAATCGCCTTCAGCCCCTCTTCGCTGATGAATGATTCAATCTCCGTCCCGCCATTGGCAATCATCATCAAACCAACGGCCACCTTCTGATCCCCCTGAATGTCACGTCCAAAGTAATATCCAACCGCGGAAAACCCTCCCCACGTCCCGCGCGCAACCGTCGTCGGCGTGCAAACATCCCATCGACCCTGATATGCCCCCGGTCCCTCGGCCTGGCGAAGCAGATAATTGTGCATCGGCGTCGGACTAAACTGCTTCGAAGCCTGCCAGAGCCGAATCTCCGGATTGTTCATCTTCGCCACAATTTCCGGCGAGTGATTGAAATATCCGTTCTGAAGATCAACCCCAAATTCCATGTTCGATTGGCCGCTGCATACCCACACGTCCCCCACCATCACGTCATACGCGGTCGGCCGCCCATCCAGCTTCAGAACATACGGCCCGCCCGCCTTCATCGGCTCTAGCACCGTCTGCCACCGTCCGTCCTGATTCGCTGTAGCCGTCTTCGTCTGCCCATTAAATGCAACCGTCACACTTTGCCCCGGCTCCTTCGCCCATCCC
>JBBRHH010000069.1:0-15934 GCA_038222915.1 Tepidisphaerales bacterium | reverse complement strand
AACATCCAACCCATTGCGTTAGTCACCGCAGCCGCGCCGGGCGCAAGCGTCCTTGAATAATTATCGAGCATTAGCATGTCATTACTCCGCCGGCTGATTCTTATGACGGGTATTGCATGCATGGTGCAATCGTCGGCCGTCGCCGACGACACCATGCCGCCGGAAGAAACCGGCCGCGCCGTGTACACCAAAGACGACCTTCTCAAAAACTACGACCCGCGTCCCGCCCTCGTCACGAAAGTGACGCCCACACCAAAGCCCAAATTCCCGGCCATCGATATTCACTGCCACTGGTTCATGCAGCAGGAGGCCGAGAAGGTTCTCAAATCTATGGACGATCTTGGACTTGAAAAGGCGGTCAACCTTTCCGGCGGTTTCGGACCCGAGCTCGAGCACCTGCTCAAACGCTTTCATAGCGTCGCCCCCGATCGGCTCTTCATCTTTGCAAATATCGACTTCTCCCACGTCGACGATGCCACCTTTCCGCAAGACACCGCCGCCGCCATCGAACACGCACACGCCCTGGGCGCGTCCGGCCTGACGATCTTCAAATCGCTTGGCCTCACCATCCGCGACGCCTCGAAGAAGATCGTGCCCGTCGATGACCCCCGCCTCGATCCGGTCTTCGAAAAATGCGCCGACCTGCACTTCCCCGTTCTGATTCACTCGGCCGATCCTCCCGCCTTTTTCCAACCCACCGATCGTTTCAACGAACGCTGGATGCAACTCAAACGCCATCCGGACTGGAGCTTCTACGGCGGTGATTTTCCCAAGTACGAAGAAGTTCTCGCCCAGCACATCCGCATGATCGCAAAGCATCCGCGAACCGCCTTTATCAGCGCTCACCTGGCCAACAGCGGCGACGATCTGAAGACGCTCTCTACGTGGCTCGACAAGTGCCCCAATCTTTACGTCGACATTTCCGGCCGGGTTGAGGAACTTGGCCGCCAGCCATACAGCGCCCGCAAGTTCCTCCTCAAATATCAGGACCGCGTTCTCTTCGGCACCGACCGTTATCCCGGCCGGCCCGACCAGCCACGCAACGCCATCTACTATCGATTCCTCGAAACCGATGACGAGAACTTCGACTATTACGACAACCCCTTTCCGCCCGAAGGCGACTGGAGAATCTACGGCGTGTTCCTTCCCGACGAGGCGCTCAAGAAAATCTATCACGACAATGCAACACGTGCACTCGCGGGCAAACTGCCGCTGACGCCCGAACCAGCAAAATAGTCCCCCATGCAGTTCGCCTTCTTCACCGCCTGCGCGCTTCTGCTTCTTGGCTTTGCCCTGCTCTCAAAGTTCAAACTTCTCCAATCGCTCTACGTCCCTGCCTCGGTCATTGCCGGCGCGATTGCTTTTGCACTCATCCAGCTCGCCCATCGCTACCCGCAACTTCACTCGTACACGACTGTCCTGATCGACGAATACCGTGCTTGGCCGTCGTGGCTTATTGCGGTTGTCTTCGCGGCCATGCTTCTTGAACGGCCGGCCACCTCCTTCCGGGAGAGCCTTCGGCGCACCGCTTCCGAAGGCATCACCGTCTGGGTGATCATCCTTGGCCAGCTCGTTGTTGGCCTCCTTGTCACGTGGCTGTTTCTTCGTCCCGTATTCGGTGTGCCAATCGCATTCGGTCAACTCCTCGAAGTGAGTTGGGCGGGCGGCTTCGGCTCGGCCACCGCGTGGGGCACCATCTACAAAGATGTCCCCGGCTTTCCAGCAGCGCAGGATCTCGGAGTTCTCTTCGCCGCGACAGGGCTTCTCTACGGAGTCATCAGTGGGCTGTTCTTTGTCAACGTTGCCCTTCGACGCAAATGGACCGCCAGGCTCTTCACCTCTGCCGATAGTATCGTGGCCGCACCGCCCCAACCGTCCCATCCGCCCATGGCCTATGCGCGCGTTCGCCGTGAAATGGTTGACCCGTTTGTCTTTCAGGGCCTTATCCTTGCCACGGCGTTTCTCTGTGGGATTGGCCTTCAATTCTCGTTCAACTTCATTGCCGGCCGCTTCAATATTCATGTCGACCTTCCCCTCTTTCTCTTCACGCTCCTCGGCGGCCTGATCACGCGCGAGCTGATGCATCTCGTCGGTGTCGGCCATCTCATCGATCCGCCTTCGCTTCATCGCCTTTCGGGCGCGGCGATGGAGTTTCTCATCATCTCGGCCATCGCCGCGATGCGGCTGGATGCGCTGGTCAACTTTGGCATGCCGGCGCTTATACTCATCGCCGTCGGCGCGGCGTGGTCCGTTGTGTGTCTCCTTTGGTTGTCCCCGCTGCTGCTCTCCCGCCGTTACTGGTTTGAACTGGGTCTGATCAATCACGAGATGGCCACCGCCACGACAGCGCAAGGCCTCATGCTGCTTCGCATCGTCGATCCAGATCTTGAGACTGGCGCAGCCGAAGATTATGGAATGGCCGCTCCGCTTTCAGCCCCATTTATCGGCGGCGGCATCATCACGCTTAGCCTCCCGTTGTTGTTTCAGCGCTTCTCCGTGGCAAGCATTATCATTGCCTGCGCCATCGCCGCATCACTCCTCTTCATACTTGGACGCCGGCTCCAACGGGCGCCTTGATCATTTCTTCGACGCTCTTCAGGACGTCGGCCACTTGCAGTTCTTCGAGTGGCCGATGTCCGAGTGTTTTGACGCGCGGGCCGATCGGCTTCCATGTCTCGGCACTCGTCGGCCCAAAGAGGGACAGCGTTGGCAGGCCGAACATGCCGGCCAGATGTCCCGGGCCGCTGTCGTTGCCGACGAATCCGCCGGCGCTGCGCAGATGCTTTAAGAGTTCCAGGTACGTCGTTGGCCGATGCAGTTCAAATTCCGACTCGAGTGCTTTTAACTCTTTGGCCGGCCAGGTTTCTTCTTCCACTTCACCGGCGATGAACTTCACTGCGCGGCCGCTGCTCAGGAGATTGCGGGCGAGTTCCTTGTACTTTTCGAGTGGCCAGCACTTTGTGGGTGATCCGCTGCCGGGATGGATGGCGATCGGGCCGCCCTTGCTGGCGGCGGCACTGCCGAGGCCGCGTTCGCGGAGGAGGTTTAACATTTGTTTTACGCCGGCGTGGAAGGCGTACTGCGGGGCGAGTTGCTCGAGGAGATAATCAGTGGCGTGGCCGGCGTAGCCTTCGGGCGGACGCGGGGCGAGAAGATGCAGGTCGGCCTTGTCGGCGCGGTGGGCCACCTGGTTTGACCATTCATCGCCGGGCGAGGCGACGAAGCTGAAGATGGCGTGCGCGCCGGTGAGAAGACGCAGCGCGGGTTTCGGGAGGGCGACGCCTTCGGCGTAGAGGCCGTGCCATCCGCCTTCGATGTCGGCCGAGTCCACGCGAAGCGCTTCTTCGGCGAGTGCGCCTTTCTGGGCCTGGGTGACGTATATGACGCGGCTCTGCGGATAGAGGCGGCCGAGGGCCATTGCGAGGGGCCAGCTCAGGACGAAATCGCCGAGGGCTCCCTGATGAAAGATGAGAACGTTGCGCCGCAAGTGCATGGGAATTGACCGTCCGTTGTGTTGGTAAACTTCACTGGCGATTTGCCACAGCGATGGAAATATACACCGATGTAGCGGGCGTGCGCGCGATTCCGATTATCGGCTCTTTTCCCGCCTACTCGGCCTGCTCGATCCACCCGCCGGCCAGTAATACCTCCCCGTCATAGAGCACCACCGCCTGCCCCGGCGTCACGGCGCTTTGGGGCTCGATAAAGTCGACGCGAAATTCGTCCGGCCCGGTCATCGTCAGGGTCGCGGGCTGGGGTTGATGGTTGTACCGAATCTTGGCCGTGCACGGCATCGCGACGGCGTCCTTCACGCGCGGGCTCAGGCAGTTGATCTGCCGCGCGACCAGTCCCTTGCGCAAAAGCGATTCCCTTTCGCCGAGGGTTACTTTGTTATCGGACGCATCGATACCGATGACATAGAGCGGATGCCCGACGGCGACGCCGAGCCCTTTGCGCTGGCCGATGGTGAAGTGCTGGTGGCCTTCGTGGGTGCCTAGATTTTTTCCTGCGGCGTCGACCATCGCGCCTTGCGCGAACGCTTCGGGCGTTCGGCGGCGGACTAGGCCGGCGTAGTCCTGGTTGGGGACGAAGCAGATCTCCTGGGAATCTGGTTTGTTGAAGACGGGGAGCTTCATGTCTTCGGCGATCTGCCGCACCTCGTGCTTTTCGAATTGGCCGATCGGGAGGAGTGTGTGATCGAGGGTTTGTCGGCTCATGCCAAAGAGGACGTAGGACTGATCTTTTTTGTGATCGAGGCCGCGCATGAGAGCTTTTTCGTTGGTGGCGGGATCGACGCCGACGCGGGCATAGTGGCCGCTGGCGACGAACTCCGCGCCGACGGCTTCGGCGTAGCGGGCGAGCTTTCCGAATTTCAGCCAGTCGTTGCAGCGCACGCAGGGGTTGGGGGTTCGGCCGCGATTGTATTCGTCGACGAAGTAGTCGATGACCCGGCCGAAGTCTTCCTGAAAGTTTAAAACATAAAACGGAATGTCGAGCACACCGGCAACACGGCGGGCGTCGGCGGCGTCGAGTACGGAGCAGCAGCCCTGTTTGGATTTCGCGCCGGGGGCCGGATCGCAGGACTCGGTTTCGGGCTCATGGCCGGCCACGCCGTTGGGCGAGCCAAGGCGCATAAAGACGCCCATGACGTCATAGCCGTCGCGCTGCAGCAGCGCGGCCGCAACGGAGCTATCGACGCCGCCGCTCATTGCCAGAACAACTTTGGGCTTGGAGGCCATGATTTTGATGGTATGGCGAGGTTGGGGGAGGCTCAAGTAGGCGGCAGGTGGTATGCAGCAGGCAATGCCGATTTGAGGCTGTGGAAGCGGGGGCGCTTCTGGTGTTTGGTGCGCTGCGCATTTTGTGTTTGGTCGCTTTCGAATTGGGGAGTTGAGCATTGACAGGGGTTTAGGCCAAAATGGGTGGAAAACAAGCGACCCCAAAGCGGCATCGAAGGGGGTCTCCAACCTCCCCGGAATCGCCCCAAACCGACGTGAAATCTCCCCGTTTTGACCCTTGAATCTCCCCAAAGCGACGGGGTAGTCGAGGCTGGAAACTAGAGACTGGACACTCAAGGCGGAGAGGAGAAGGCTCGCCGCCTGCAACTGCGAACCTTGGTGCGTGGATGGATTGTCCCTGATCATGGCGGACCCCTTTCGCGTGTTGTGCCGGCTGCGTTGCCGGCAAGCAGGGATGGCCGGTGAGGGTCATCCGTTGCTGGCGTGATTGTACGCCATATGTTCGGTTTCTGTCAATCCTGAATTTTCGGGATTTTAGAAAAGATTTTGACCGCGGATTTCGCTGATGATGCGGATGGGAGGGACCTGGGCGGTCGCGGAGGTAACACTTTCTGCTGGTGCCGTATGGCCATAGATATTCAGGACGATGTGGACAGCGGGGAGGACAAAGAGAACATTCTTCCGTATGTATCGCCCGCGAGCGCGGATGAGTGGATCACGCTCACTGCTCAAACACGGCTGCCGCCGGTCTGCTGCTCTTGTTTGTCCGAGGCGACAAAGCATTGGGCGCCGTTTGCGCTGAATCGCGATATGGACCGGCTGGCGTTTCCGTTGTGTGATGATTGCAACAGGCGATATCGACGGCGCTTTGGATGGATCATGGCGGCGAGCATCCTGGGTTTGGCGCCGGCGACGGCCGGTTTTTTTTCACATGAGCGAGCTGCTTCACCGGCACGGATTGGCGATTGTCGCATCGGGGATCGTGGGGGCCGCTGTCCTCAGCGGCGCTCTTCTAGGAACGTGCCTGACGAAGATGTTCGCGTTGCCCATTGAACTGGAATGGCGATGGATGCTGTATGGGAACTCGAAGGCAGCGGTCCGATTCCGGTTTCGGAACTGGGCCTACGTTGATGTGTATTTCCGACGTCAGGAGTGAGAGGGAGTTGCGTCGGAGGAGTTGGCCAGTGCGACGCGACGGATGTCGCGGGCGTTACGGGGGCAAAGAAAGCAAAAACGGCGATAAGAAGTGGATTGAGCCGAAATCCAGAAGGGTTCCTGCGACGTGCCAGGTCGTTTCGTCGAGCGAGACAGAACTCTCGACTCCAGGAATTGCCTGAGCGAGAACTTAGCAGAACTTTCAATCCCAATGGTTCGCTGTGATATCTATTTGTCACACAGCGCCACCCAGGGACGGTCAAATGGACTTCGTCCATTTTCGGTGTTCGTCCATTTTTGGTGTTTGGGCTGCTTGTCCGCAGAAGAAGCCTGGCCAATCATCGCGACGTTCCAACCCTGGCGGTGCGTGGCTGATCTCTTTTGACGTCTCAAAGGGGGCCGGTGAAGGCGAACTTGAAGACGAACCAGGGGTGCAGCCCGAAATAGCTGCAACGATCAGCGTCCAGCGGTGCAATCTGTATGTGCGTTTGATTCGATTCATAGCGATCGGTATTCGACTTGTTTCATTTCGGGGAGCTCAACATTCGCCCACAATCCTTGAACGACCGGCATGAAAATGCTCCCGTGCATTGAACAGCTTCTTTTACTAAAATGAACCCACGATTTCGCCGATGACTTGGTGATCAGGGTCCTTCGACCACAGGATAACGCAGAGTTGAATACGATGAAGTCTACACCGCGGAGAATACCAGGCTTGGATGGCCTCCGTGCGCTCTCCATTATCGGTGTCATTATTAGTCACGTTCAGCGGAGTCCGGGCTTTCCACAGCGGGAGTGGATTTCGGCAATCCTGGATCACGGCAATCTCGGCGTCACGGTTTTCTTTGTCTTATCCGGCTATTTGATCACAACGCTTCTCTTAAAAGAAGAAGCAAAAAATAGCCGGATCAGCCTCCCTGGATTCTACGTCCGACGGAGTGTTCGTATTCTCACTCCCGCGTATGCTTACCTGGCAGTGATCTGTCTCCTGACGGCGGTTCACGTCCTGCATGTTCGTCGCAGCAGCGTAGGCTGGGCCGCCATGTTTCTCGGAAATTATCATGTCGGCTCGCCGGAAACCGGGCACTTCTGGTCGTTGGGCGTGGAGGAGCAGTTTTATCTTCTCTGGCCGCTCATGCTGATTGTCCTGCCGCGACGGGCTCGTCTACCTTTCGCAGCAGTCCTGTTGGCGCTCTGCCCGGCGTGGAAATGGTACAACTACCAGTTTCGTAGCGCCGGCATCAACCTGGGACGGTTTGATCTCAACTGTGACGGCTTGTTGGCTGGCTGTTGTCTGGCGTTGGCCCGCACTTATCCGAGACTCATTCGCATATGCCGTCACCGCCTTCTGCAACACTGGTCTACTGTTCTGTTGGCCACGATCGTGATCGTGATCGGCTGCGTCCGCTATTCTGATAATATATCCTGGTTCGCGGTGACGGAGATGCCGATTCCGCTTTGCATCGCGATCATCGTCAATTTCGTCATCGAAGGACACCGGACGCAGTTCGACAAGTTCCTTAACGCGGAGCCGGTCATGTGGATCGGCAGACTTTCCTTCAGCTTGTATCTCTGGCAGCAGCTCTTCTGCTTCCACCGTCCTCGCGAAACGATCGTCGGCCATTTCCCGTTGAACATCGTGTTCACCTTCGCCGCGGCGATCGCCAGCTACTACCTCATTGAGCTGCCGGCACTGCGATTGCGCGATCGGAACAGGCCGACCCTGCACGTCTCAAAGGCCGTTGGGCCTTCGAGAGCGGCTGTAAACCAGCCTGTCTCGGCAGAGCTTTTTTAAGTCCGGTTCACTTTGGAAATCTGAGTAAACGAAACTGGCAGCGGTTGACCAGGCTGGCTTGCAATCACAGTTAACTAATGTCGGGGAGTGCCTAACAGGACTCTTTCGGGAGGGTTAAATGGACTTCGTCCATTTTCGGTGTTAGAGCGCTTACGGTGATCGGCTGAGGTCGCTTTACGTGATGCTGGAGCAGTTGCGGCAGCAGAAGCGCGAGGGGATTGTTTTTAAGCGGCTGGCCGCGCCGTCTGTCGCGAGGCGGCCCAACAGTGGTGGGAATCAGTTGAAGTTCAAGTTTACGGCGACGGCTTCGTGCATTGTGGCCGCGAGCAATGGGAGCAAGCGAAGTGTGAGGCTGGAGCTGGTGAATGGGACAAAGCGGGTGGAGGTGGGGAATGTGACGATCGCGCCGCGCACGCGCGTACCGGAGGTGGGGGAGATTGTGGAGATTCGGTACCTCTATGCTTATCCCGGGGGGAGTTTGTATCAGCCGGTGTTTCTTGGGGTGAGGGATGATGTGGGGGTGGAGGGGTGTGTGGTTGGGCAGTTGAAGTTTAAGGGAGGGGAGGAGGAGGGGTGAGTTTGGTGAGGATCTGGGAGTCAGGAAGAGGGCGAAGACAAGCTTCGCGCCTACGCCAG
The DNA here is from genome assembly GCA_038222915.1 of Tepidisphaerales bacterium. Classification (GTDB taxonomy): domain Bacteria; phylum Planctomycetota; class Phycisphaerae; order Tepidisphaerales; family Tepidisphaeraceae; genus JBBRHH01. The sequence continues at coordinate 7,609 of JBBRHH010000069.1, read as the reverse complement.
GGGCATTCTTTTGTGCGCCGATGGTATCGTTGTGCCGGGATTCTTATGGGCGTGGGCTCGGTAATTGGCTTGTGACCCCTCTTCCTCCGCCTGCACATCGGGTCGGCATCTCTAACCGAATCTCGCGAGTAGAACGCGCAAAGCGAAGACGAAATCCGAGAATTTTTTTCTTGACACACGATTGACCAGATATTAGCGTCCCAACCGTGATTGTTGTTGGGCGGTTCTACTTCCCAACATTGTCAGGGTCTCATTTTCTGATCGTGGGAATAATCTTATGTCAACCTTTGATACTTTTAGCCGTATCCCGGTCGTCAACTTCGTTCTAAACATTCTTAAAACTTGGCAGTTCTGGGCCCTTTTTGGCTTATTGGCGGTTTTAGGCATGTCCATGCGCGAATATCTCGACGAAAAGCAGCACGCAGTTATCTGCGGCTGGTACAAAGACAACATCGCACCGGAATTGAACAAACAAATACAAACCATGCTTGCAAAGAACGGAGCGGCGACATCAGCCCCAGTATCCAATCCCACAACGATGCCGACAAATACTTTGGCGAACCAAATAGCCGCCGTCGTTGATGCATATTTCTGCATGCGCGCGCACTCTGAAACTGATAATAGAATGAACAACACAAATATCAGCGCACGACAACTGCAGATCCAGGATGCACAGACAGTGGTACCGGGAGCATTTGTTTTAGCACTAATGATTGGGTCGCTACTACCAACACCGCCGAAAAAGAAGGATTTGACAAGACGATTGGATCAGGCTGACGATGTGGCGCGTCGCGAGCCGGACGATCATACCGCGGTGATACTATCGTCGGACTTGCGATCGGTTTCCGAAAATTACCCGGAAGCAGCTCTTACAGCACGGCAACTGAGAATCGCGACTGCCTACGCGATTGTGAGTGGCTTGGTGACGATGGCGTTTCCGCCAGTGTTTGACCCTGCACGGTCCTTCGGATTCTCACAAGGCACGTCACATTTTTATGCATTGCTGGTCGCGACAATCGCGGCAGTGCTGTTTGGTATCTACCCTTTCGCATCATCGCGAATACCGACCCGCTGGCTTGCGTGGAAACTCGGGTTCGGGCCGATTTTTTTTGCAGGGTTCATAGTAAATTGCGTTTCGACACCTTATCAAGCGCTTCGACCGGCCAGTATGGTTCCACTATCGCGGCAGCAAATTATTACCATTGTTATTCTTCGCTGCATCCTATTGCCCACTATGGGATTCATTGCGGTAGCGGCCTCTCGCCGGATCTTCAAATCTCTCCCATCTCTGTAATATAAATGTACGTGTCGAAAGGCAATACTCAACGGTCTCGCCAAAGCGCAACTTGACTCAAGAACTGCCGTTCTCGAATGACCAATGAATATCGCGATAATTGAATCGCACGTTGATGTGCGATCCGTATATAGCGCGGATGGCGGATGTAGTCAGTGCATTGGACATGTGGATTGGGGAAGGATGGAAGGATCTGAATAAAGGCCACGATCGCATCCACTTGGAGGCCGCAGAATCACCCAAAATGCCTCGGTGCAATGTCAGCCTCTTTTGACCTTGGAATGGATAAATGTACTACTTGAACGCCGCCGTGACTCTTTCCTTCGTCCGATCGTGATACAGATGGCAAGACGTGCAGTCGGCGGCTACTCCGCGGCCTGACGCGTTGGGGTCGTGGTGGCAGGTGGTGCAGGATTCTATGTTGGGGAGGAGGATTTCCGCTGTGTCGGCGCTGGTGAGGGCGGCGGCGTGGCAGGTTGTGCAGGTGAGGTTTTCGGTGCGGTGTTTGTCGTGGTCGAACTGGCTGCTGGTGAACCAGCGGCGCGGGGAGGTGGGGAGATTTGTGGGTTTGGTGCCAAACACTGTTGGGAGCGCGGCGGGCTGGGTTGTGGAGGGCTGGGTTGTGGAGGTCTCGGGGGCTTTGCTGCCTGGCGGTGTGCCCTGGAGGTCGTGGCATTTGTTACAACTATTGCCGGTGGCGTAGGCGACGTATAGGGAGCGCTGTTCTTCGGGCGACAGGGTGGGGGGGGCGGCGGGGTCGCCTGTGGGGGTGAGGAGCTTTTTCAGATCGGGATGGTTTGTGGCGCGGGGGCTGGCGAGCCAGTCGGCGATGTCGCCCGACTGAAGCTTTTCGATCTGGGCCTGGGACCACTCCTGTTCGGTGATCTTGGTTTCGGTGACCTTGTTGCGGACCTTTTTGGTGATGGTGAGCTTCTTTTCACGCTGGGGATCTTTGGCGAGAGCTGCGGAGTAGAGGGCGGGGAGGGCGGCCAACTGTTGCTGGACGATATCCATCTTCACGTGGGCGACTTCGATGTTGAGGAAGTTCGGGGCTTCGCCGGCCTGGGCTACGGTGAGTTTGTGGCAGGAGGCGCAGTGGCGTTCGTAGTTGACGGGCTGCATGTAGCGGCGGTCGGTGGAGTTGGCGGCGCTGGCGGGGCGGTCGTGGACGGTCGTGGCCGGGAGTTTGTCGTCTACGGTGGGGTTGTCCCTGGCGAGGGGGCTGGGATCGGAGGTGGTGTGGCAAATGTCGCAGCGGGTGATTCCGGGGGAACGGGAGGGATCGAGGTGGAGCTTGTGATTGAACTTGATGTGGGTGAGGTGATCGGCGAGGGGGCTTTTGTCGTCGGCGGGGTTTTCGCGGAGGGCGCGGCCAAAGCGCGGGTGATCGGCGGGGGTGAAGCTGGCGATGGCGTTTTTGATTCCGGTGCGCTGGCCTGACAGGGTTGCGGCGTCGAGGTTGTCGTGGCACTGGAGGCAGTGGGCGTTGCTGGCGGCGGCGAGGGCGGCGTGGCCGCGATGCTCGGTGTGGCAGGTAGCGCAATTCTTCGACGTGACGCCGTCGGTGGAGATGAGGCGGTTCTGGCTGGCGTGGTGGACGGGGCCGTCGTGGCAGGTGAGACAGGCGGCGTCGGAGACGGTGCGGGAGAAGTGGCCGTCGGAGGAGGAGCGGTGACACTTGGCGCAGTCGGCCTCGAAGAAGGCGTGGGCGTTGGAGACGGGGCCGGGGTTGTAGATGGTCTGGCGGCCGCGGAGGGCGTAGACGAGCCAGCAGGAGAGGGCGATGGCCATGGCGACGAGGCTGAGGAGCCAGCGCTGGCGAGTGGTTCGGCGGGGTTTGATGACGTAGGCCGGATCAACCCGCTTGGAGATCGTTTTGGGTGTTTGAGTGCGGGCCATGTGGGATCCAGAAAGTCTACGCGGCTAAAAGTGCTTGATGGTGGAGTATTTGATGGCGAGGAACACGTGTACGACAGCGAGGGCGAGCAAGGCCATGGAGATTGGAATATGGACGAAGAGCCAGCCGTGCAGCCAGTGGTGGATGCGTTTCTGCAGGATGAGCTGGCGGCGTTCGTTGCAGATCTGCTCGAGGTCTTTCAAGGCGGGGTGGAGGGCTTCGGGGAGAAGGTTGCGTTTTTGTTCGAAGAGGAGCGGGATGCGGCGGACGTTGGCCATGGCGCTGTCGGACGGGGCTTCGCCGCGGATGTAGGGCTTTAGATCGTGGACGTAGAAGCGGCGGAGCTCGCCGGAGCCGACGGCGGGGGCGGCTTTGAGGGCGGTAAGAAGTTCTTCGCGGCGGCGGGAGGTGATGAGCTCGCCGCGCTCGCGGTCCATGATGGCGGAGGCGCGCTGGGCGCGCCAGGACTCGAGGGGCTCGCTGTTCAAGGGCCCGCAGATGGCGGCGACATCGTCGGCCTCGTCCTGGAGATGGTGGAGGACGAGGGGGATCTGGTCGTAGATGGTTTCGTTTGGGACCTGATGGGTGAGGTATTCGGGGAGGAAGTGCTGGAGAAGCGCGCCGAACCAGCCGCTGGCGACGACGACATAGAGGAGGATCATCGTCCATAGGGTGAGGGAGCCGCCGAGATGAAAGCCGGCGTGGAGCCAGACGAAGAAGAGGGCGAGGGTGCCGAGCCAGAGGTGGCCGCGCATCCACCACTGGGTGCGGCCGAGGGGGACGGAGCGGAGGCGTTTGCGGGCTCCGAGGAGTGCGGCGTAGATCATGAAGGCGAGGCCGATGGAGCCGAAGACGATGCCGGTGATGCTTGCGCCGCTGGGGCCGTTGAGGGCTGCGCCGCCGTGGAGGGCGTCGACGATGTACCAGCCTGCGGCGGGAATCAGAAGGATCAGACTTAAGCGGAGCCACGGGCGATGGGTGCGATCGATTCTCATGGCTGGGCGACGTGCGGTTGCGGGCGTGGTGCCGGGGACACTTTTCTGGCGCAGATTTAAGCAGAAATTCGCCGGATGGCAACCGGACGATGTCTTGTTTTGGTTGGGCATTGCCGTCAACATGCGTCGCCGCGATTTGGCGGCGGGTGGGCGAAGTTTCAGATGGTGTGATTTCAGGCAGAAGCGACATGGCGACATTGAAGATTCTTGAAGAGACTCCGGCGGCACTTGGGTATTCGTTTCCGGCGGAGTGGGAGCGGCATGAGGGGACGTGGTTCAGTTGGCCGCGACCCGAGGGGATTTCGTTTCCGGACAAGTATGAGACGGTTCCGGAGAACATGGCGGCGATTATCCGGGAGATCACGGCGCGGGAGCGGGTGCACATCAATGTGCCCAACGGGAATTATGAACGTATTGTTCAGAACGCGTTGACTTCGCATGGGTGTGCGCTTGCGAATATTACATTTCATCAGATCAAGACGAACGAGAGCTGGTGCCGGGACCATGGGCCGGCGTTTGTGGTGAAAACGGGACGTGGCGGGAAGAAGCAGGCGGCGATCGTCGACTGGGGATTTAATGCCTGGGGCGGGAAGTATCCGCCTTATGACGATGACGACGCGGTGCCGACACGGGTTGCCGAGGAGCTGAAGCTGCCGGTTTTTTATCCGAAGATCGTGATGGAGGGCGGGGCGGTGGAGTTCAACGGGGCGGGGACGGTTTTGACGACAACGTCGTGCCTGCTGAACAAGAACCGCAATCCGAAGCTGTCGAAGAAGCGGATCGAGCAGTATCTGAAGGATTATTATGGCCAGCGGCATGTGGTGTGGCTGGGGGAGGGGATTGTGGGGGACGATACGGATGGGCACATTGATGATTTGGCGCGATTTATTGGGCCGAGGACGATGGTGTTTGGCGTCGAACAGGATCCGAAAGACAAAAATTACCGGATCTTGAAGGAGAATTTGAGGGCGGCGCGGTTGTTGAAGGACCAGGATGGGAGGCCTTTTGATATTGTGGAGCTGCCGATGCCGGGGCGGGTGGAACATGACGGGCAGCGGCTGCCGGCGACGTATATGAACTTTTATTTTGTGAACGGGGCGCTCTTGGTGCCGACCTATCGGCACAAGATCAATGATGCGAAGGCGATCGATATTCTGCAGCGGCTGATGCCGGAGCGACGGGTGATTGGGATTGATTGCGTGGAGCTGATCTGGGGGCTGGGCGCGATTCATTGTCTGACGCAGCAGCAGCCCAGTTGGTAAAAGCCTTAGACCTCTCGGGTAAAAATCTGAACATTTACTGCTGTCGCGGGCGAAAACCGTTTACAACAATCGCTATGATGTCGATTAAGATACGATGCATACGACCGAGAGGACTTTCAGCAGAGGAGCAGTGAACACCGCGATGGAAACTTCGCTCGAATCGAACGCCGCCAACGGTTTGCCCATACCAGCCGACTTGCCGAAGCCTGACTCGAACGGCAACGGGAACGGCCACTCGAATGGCAATGGAATTGCGCGGCACGGTCTGCCCGTTCCGGCCAAGCCGTGGTCTCATGAGGACGCGACGAAACTGTATGGGATTCAGCAGTGGGGCCAGGGATATTTCAGTGTGAATCCGGAGGGGCATGTCGCGGTTCATCCGACGCAGGATCCGAATCTACAGATCGATCTGAAGAAGCTGGTGGATGAGCTGCGCGAGCGCGATATTCAGATGCCGCTGCTGGTGCGCTTCACCGATATTTTGAAGCATCGGGTGGGGCAGCTGCATGCGGCGTTTCAGCGGGCGATGAAGGACAACGATTACCGGGGGGATTATCGCTGCGTTTATCCGATCAAGGTGAATCAGCAGCGGCATGTGGTGGAAGAGATTCTGGATTTTGGCAGGCCGTTCGGCTTTGGGCTGGAGGCCGGTTCGAAGCCGGAGTTGCTGGCGGTGATGGCGCTGGTGGACGACGACCGTACGCCGATCGTCTGCAATGGGTTTAAGGATGATGAGTTTATTGAGGCGGTTATTCTCGCGACGAAGATCGGGAAGAACATTATCCCGGTCGTCGAAAAGTTCAGCGAGCTGGAGCTGATCGTCAAGTATGCCAAGCTACACAATGTGAAGCCTTCGATCGGCGTGCGGGTGAAGCTGTCGGCCAAGGGAGCCGGGCGATGGGAATCTTCGGGCGGCGTGCGATCGAAGTTCGGGCTGTTTATTTCCGAGATCGTGGATGCGCTGGAATTTTTGCGGCGCAATGGGATGGGCGACTGCCTGAACCTGTTGCACTTTCACCTTGGCAGCCAGATCAATTCGATCCGCAACGTGAAGGGTGCGATCATTGAGTTGACACGGGTTTATACCGAACTACAGCGGCTGGGCGCGGGGATGAAGTACATCGACGTCGGCGGCGGGCTGGGCGTGGACTATGACGGATCCAAGACGGATTTTGGTTCATCGATCAACTACGGGCTGCAGGAATATGCGAACGACGTGGTCTTTCACATCAAGGAAATTTGTGACAAGGCGAACGTCGAGCATCCGGTGATTATTTCCGAGTCTGGGCGGGCGATGGTGGCGTATCACAGCGTGCTGATCTTCAACATCATCGGGTGGTCGGGATTTGCGCGATTTGAACTCCCGCAGATGATCACCGACGAGCAGCGGGCGGCGATGCCGACGCCGGTGCAGAATCTGGTGGACAGCTATCGGGATGTGAACGAATCCAACTACATGGAATATTACCATGACGCGCAGTTGGCGAAGGATTCGGTGCTGAGTCTGTTCAACCTTGGCTATTGCTCGCTGGAGCATCGTTCGCTGGCCGAGCGATTGTTCTTTGGGACGTGCTTCAAGATTCTGCAGATCATCCGCAAGCTGGATTACGTGCCGGATGAATTCCAGGGCCTCGAAGCCATGCTTTCGGATACTTATTTCTGCAACTACTCGATCTTTCAGTCGATGCCGGACTCGTGGGCGATCGACCAGCTTTTCCCAATCATGCCGATTCACCGGCTGAACGAGGAGCCTATCTGCCGCGGGATTCTTGCGGATATTACCTGCGACTCGGACGGGAAGGTGGATCGGTTTATCGATCGTCGCGATGTGAAGAGTGTGCTGGAATTGCACCCGTACGATGGGAACGATTATTACCTGGCGACGTTTCTGGTGGGGGCTTATCAGGAGATTCTGGGTGACTTGCACAACCTGCTTGGAGATACCAATGCGGTGCATGTGAGTGTGGATGAGGATGGCCGGCCTTCGATCGATGAGGTGATCGCGGGGGATACGGTGCGCGAGGTGCTGCAATACGTGCAGTTTTCGGCGGATGATCTGATGCGGTCGATGCGGAAACGGGTGGAGCGGGCGCTGCGGGATCAGAAGTTGACGATTGATGAATCGCGCGTGCTGCTGAAGTTTTATGAGAATGGGTTGGAG
>JBBRHH010000068.1:0-16045 GCA_038222915.1 Tepidisphaerales bacterium | reverse complement strand
TTCACGTCATGGCCATTGAGTCTATTTTCGCACAACGAGGCAATCGGCCATCGAATCGTGCAGCGCCTGTTTCTTGTCTGTGAATCCAGCCATGAAATACCCGATCCCACAGATTAGACCAGAGACAATTTTTCCAAAGTGACGGCCGCTCGCCCTGCCAAAGGAGATTCGAGCGCCCAGCATATCAGTCACTTTGATGCCCACCGCCAATTTGCCCAGCGTCGCCTGCTTCGCGGAACTTTCCATCAGGGCTTCGTAAAGCCAACCAAGGATGACGGAAATGATATAGCCGGCGATCTGGGCCACAACTTGGATTTCGTTAATCGACGAGCCCGATGAGCCCATGACGCCGCCTATGACGCCTCCCACAATAGCTCCCAGGACTCCGCCGCCGACTGCCAGAATAAGCCCATCAATGATCGCGGCGGCAAAGCGCATCCAGAACCCGGCGTAGTACGCCTGCGTTTGACGCGGCGTGTAATAATTCATCGGCTCGGCGTTCGGATAGCCAGTCGAGGCGGCCACCGCTGCCGAGTTGAACAAACCGGGAACGGTCGCTGCCGCCGCCCAGTCCGACATCGCTTGGCACCAGACAAGATCGTTGGGAGTGAGGGTACCCGCGTTAGCCAGGTTACTCAGAACTTCGCCCGAGACAGGCCCAATGCGTTGGCTGCCTTGCGTGTAATACCACTGATGATCTGACATAAATTGCCCCGGCAATTGAAATGGCCCCGCTTTGTTTTTGCGAATGATACCGATGCACGCGCGGCCGGGCAACGGCCGCCCTGCGTTATACCGATTCGATGGCGACCGCGGCGGTCGGTCCACCAAAGCCTGATGCAGAAATCAGGCTGCGCTGGATTTTGCGACGCGTCGCCGATGCGGAAAGCGTGACACGCGTTGTGTGAAGCGGTTCGTTGGTTCTCGGGTTTGGCGGCACGATTCCACGTCTGTGGCACTCGCAATTGATGACAACTGCAAGCAATCCAGCCGCGCCGAGGCTGTGTCCAAGCGCGCCTTTATGTGAGTACAGAACTGGCTTGGAATCTCGGTCCAGAACCGCGGATTCAATGGCGGCCAACTCCATTTGATCATTCGCAATCGTTCCGGTGCCATGCGCGTGAATGAGATCCACCGGTCGATTGTCGATGACGTGCGTCAGCACGTGGCGTAATACCCGGCCATGCGGGTCGACCCCGGTGATATGCGTTGCGTCTCCGGCCATTGCAAAATGATCGACGACGATTGCGTTGGTGCATGGAGTTTCGGCCCGTTCGAGAATCACCGCCGCGGCGGCCTCGCTCATCAGGAAGCCTGAGCGGGATTGGTCGAATGGGCGACAGCCGATTTCGCGGGGTGGGAAGACGCCAAGCCGCTGAAAACTAGCTTGAAACAATGAATGGAAGGAGGATTCCACGGCCACCACCAGTGCGCGTCGGACCTCTCCGGACTGGATCATCATGCAGGCGCGAATGAGGGCGTGGAGGCCGCTGACGCAGGCGGCGGAAAGCGTAAGGTGAGGCCCATGGAGGTGGAGTCTGAGTGAAAGTTCGGCGGCGATCTGAGACAGACCGGTGGGATGCAACCCCCCTGTTGTTGGTTGAAAGTTATCGGACGTTGATGGCAGGGGGGCAAACCACGTGTCGATTGGTCCCTTGCTCGTGCCAACGACCAGCGCGGTGTTCGCATCAGTTGGTGACCAGCTTGGACAGCTGTCGATCGCTTCCCGCGCCGCGAGCATCGCGAGCTGGATAGCTCGGGACTGCCCGGCTTCGCAAGGAATCCGAACCCTTGCGTGGTCGGCGATCCATTGGCCGGCCAACAGCTCGTCAAAATTCAACGGCGCGACCATCGCATGAGCGGTGATGGCAACTTGTGGCTTGTTCGTTGAGGCGTGGCTCACGTGCGGCTCACTTTGCCGCGATTGCTGTTTCGCAGCCTGCCATCGTGACATCTTCACTGATGTACTGCCCCCCTGCCGCCTTGTCTTTGAACGGCGGACGGGTTGTCAGGCCCAGGGCGCTGAACAGTTGCTGGTCGGCGTCATATTTGGGCGATGGTACCGCGAGCGTCAACATCTGACCCGTCTCGCTGGAGAAAATAGAATTCGCACCCGCGAGGAAACACATGCCCTGTTCGCTGGCAGACATTTTTGCACGGCCCGCCGACAGGCGCACCACCGATTTGGGCATCAGAATGCGCGTGGTAGCGACCATTCGCACCACATCCAGGGCTGGAACGTCCGGCTGGTTTGCGAGCGGGGTCCCAGGGACTTTCGATAAAATATTGATCGGCACCGACTCCGGATGCGGGTTGAGTGTCGCGAGTGTCTGAAGCATGGAAATGCGGTCATCCGCGGTTTCTCCAAGACCGATGATTCCACCCGTGCACATCGTCACATTCGTCTTGCGGACGTTATCGATGGTGTTGAGCCGGTCGGCGTACGTCCGCGTGGTAATGATCGTTTCGTAGTACTCGGCCGATGTGTCGAGATTGTGGTTGTAGGCGTAAAGGCCGGCGTCCTCGAGTCGCCTGGCCTGTGATTCGCTCAACATGCCAAGCGTACAGCAGACTTCAAGACCCATCGCCGTGACGTCCGTGACCATCTCCAGCACGCGTTCGAATTGCTGGTTGTCCTTGACCTCCCGCCAGGCCGCTCCCATGCAAACGCGTGAGACACCGCTGGCCTTCGCCCGGCCGGCAATGTCGAGCACTTCGTCTTTCGACATCAGCGCCTGCGGTTGGACCTCGGTTTTATAGCGCGCCGATTGGGAGCAATAGCTGCAGTCCTCAGGACAAGCGCCGGTCTTGATCGAGATCAATTTGCAGATCTGCACTTCGCCCGGCTGATGATGTTGTCGGTGAACCGACGCCGCCTGAAAAACGAGGTCGAGGAGTGGCGTGTGGTATACAGCGGCGATTTCTTGTCGGGTCCAATCAAACCGAGGGGAATCTGACATCAAAGTACGTCTCTCTAGCGCCGCGGGTGGCGGCGGGGGCCAGCATTGACAAATAAACCGCGTTCGCGACGACTATCGCGCGAGGAACAAATTGGCGACTGGCCCAACCGCCTTGAGAACCAGCGAGCGCTGGGCAACATCCCAGGCGAAAACCGCCATCTTCTCACTGCGGTTGTCGGTGATGTACAAGGCCTCACCTCCCTGCTGAAGCGCGGCGGTCGTGATGATCCAGTCACGGTCCTTGATGGACAACTCGGCCTTAGCCGACGGTGTCTTGACGAAGATGCACGCGGCAAACAGCAGCAATGCGGTCGCGGACAGGAAACCGATGGAGAATTTATCGTTTTTCATGGCTCTGACTTTCAGGCAAATTTACCAATGGGAATAAACCAATCGAGCATCACCGGCAGCATCATTTCGGCTTTACAGCGCCGCCGCCACTGAAGACACGATTGAGGTCCATGGGCAGCATGGCGCGGGCGATACTCTTGCCATTTTCGTCATACACCGCGGCGGCGAGCAAGCCGTTGGAGGTGTCGACAATAAAGACGACTCCGTTGTTCACGCCGCTCATATTGGCAGGCATCATAATGTAATCGCCGGCGCGATGGACCTGCGCGACTGCCGCCGTATCAGGGATCATCCGCCACACGAACGCGACGGCCAGCAGCACATTTGCCGCCACCAGCGCCCAGAATACATTGGATCGCTTCATACGTGACTCCTCGTAAGGGAACAGGGTTCGACCTTCTTCTAAATGATCCGACGCGCCGCTCACGCGGCAGCGGTTTTTAATTCGTCAATCCAGATGGCTCCGGTTTGGGTTCTTGAACAAAACGCCGATGCAAAGCACCGCCAATACAATCACTAAGAACCAGAGACCAAAAGCCCCGCCATCCTTGAGCGCGGCCGGTTTCGGGAAACCATCCAGGCGGGGATCGCCCATGTCGTCATCAGCCAACGCGATGATCGGGAGGACGATGGCCATCAGGGCGCTGAGCAGAAGATAGAACCGAGGCCGCATAACCGACATCATAACCAGCTTTCGATTGGACGGGCAAGGGACTTGAAATCGGCGGACGAAAGAGCGACCGTTTCCCACTTAACCGACCGGCGGCGCATATGGTCGCGGTATTCGCGAAGTTCCACGGCCATCATCTGATACCAGCGGTCGTGGTGGGTAAAAATTCCCGGCCCGCTTTGTTCGCCCAAAAGCGGTGGATCGATCCAGTAAACAAAGACTAGGACCGCGGAAAAGCCGTCACCGAAAACCTGCTGCCATTGAAGCAGATCGGCCACATCCTGCTCGGTCGCCCAGGTCTGCATGGAGACAGCGCGACCGGCCTTGCTGCGAAGCGCCCGACCTTTGACGTCAACCAGCAGATTCGGGCCCTTCTTGCTGTAGACGACAAAATCGAAGGATTTGAGCCGCGCGTTGTAGAACAGGGCCTTTTTTGCTTCGTCAACCGCCACGTACGGAACCGCGCGATGACGCAAATAAGCTTCGAATGCGGCCTCGTAATGGACAGTCCGGTCGGCCATGATCTTTGGCGATCTATTTTAACAGGACACACAAGTGAATCATTGGTTTGAATTGCCAAATATTTACGGCAATCGGTCGGCCACGGTTATTCCTGCCAGTGCATCACCAACTCAACGAACATCCTGATTCCAACCGATACGGCGGCGTCGGTAAAATTGTACCGGTCACTGTGCAGCGTTGGATAACCGTTTGGGCTTATACAGTCCGATGGCTCCACGCCCACCAGAAAAAAGCAGCCCGGTATCTTTTGCAGGTAGTAGGCGAAATCTTCGCCGCCCATGCTGGGCCTCCCTACCGGCAGAAACCTTTCCGTCCCGAATGTTTTTCTCGCGACACCGGCGACGTAATCGGCCATTGCCGGGTCGTTGACCGTCGCTGGATAGCCAGGCAGCCATTGGAACTCGAGCGCGCAATCCCCCGCCATCGCGACGCCGGCGCAGCGTCGCTGGATCGAGGCCTGGATTTTTCCGCGGTTTTCGTCCGTCAACGTACGTGCCGTGCCGATGATCGTAGCGGTATCGGGGATAATGTTCGGAGCGGTGCCAGCGCTCATTTGTCCGACAGTCACGACGGCAGACTCGGTCGGATCCATTTCCCGGCTGACAAACTCCTGCAGGCTGAGCACCGCCTGACACGCCGTCACGACCGGATCAATTCCAGTGTGAGGGAACGCACCATGACATCCGCGTCCGACGAACTTCGCGATAAAGTTGTCGGTTGCGGCGAGCAGTTCGCCCGGTTTTGTAGCCACCATTCCAACCTTCAGACCCGGCCAGCCGTGCAGGCCGAAAATCGCTCGCACCTTCGGTCCGATTCGACCGTCCAGCACTCCCGCGTTGACCAACCGCTCCGCCCCACCGCCGCCTTCTTCGGCCGGTTGCCAGAGTAGTTTCACGCAAACCGACAGCTCCCCCACCATGGACTTGAGCAATGCCGCTACGCCCATGAGGATGGCGCTGTGCCCATCATGTCCGCAGGCGTGCATTCGGCCAACGTGCGTGCTCGCGTAGGTGACACCGGTCTGCTCGAGAATCGGAAGCGCGTCGATGTCGGCTCTAAGCGCAACGCATGGCTTGGACGAATCGCCTATCCATGCAATCGTCGCGGTTGGAGCATCCTTCACGCCTGCAACATAAGCGATTCCGAGTTCATCCAGCCGAGCGCGAATCGCGGCCGCAGTTTTGAATTCCTCGTAACCGAGTTCTGGAATGGTGTGCAGGAAATGACGAAATGCGATGGCCCTGGGAAGCTGTTCATCGACCAAACGATCAATGCGGATCATTTCAGCAAGGCTATCCCCCCTGCCCGATACTCGCAATGATTCGGCGGCTGATTTGCGGGCGATTGTTCACAATTCCAGGTCTCCTGGTCTTTGGCAAGATCCTTACCCAGGGGACATGTCGACAAATACCTTGACCAACCCATTCACGTAGATCAACGCAAAATCATTCGGTCCACCTCCGGGAAGTATGGCCAGGAGCGCGTCGTTCGATCCGGTATCAAACTCAGCAATGCGTGTCGCTCTAAAATCGGCAGACGTCTGGTAAACCTGTACTTTGCCTCGGCTCGCTACCACCAGATGGGCGCCGCGCGTAAACGTCGCCAGCGGAGAACTTTGGTCCTGGGCAAATCGAAATGAACGCTCCTCCGCCGGCCAAAGCAGCATCACGCCTTCAGTGCACATCACGGCGACGCGCAGGCGGGTCATCGGAAACGTCGTGACAAGCCCGATGCACGCAGAGGGAAGATCGATGGACTGCCGGTCCATCTGACCCCTGACGTTCGTCTGGCAATTCAGGACCTGTGTGCCATGCCCAATCAGCACGTGGCCGCCCTGCGCGGCGATCATCACCGGACAATCGCTCTGAGATCTCGGCGTCGCCAACTCTATCGTGCGAACAGAAACGACAGCGCCCGTCGCCGCCGCATACCCGTTCAGTTGAATCCGACGATCGTCCTCATCGCGAAGAACCGTCCATACCACGCCGTTTTCATCGCGAACGATCGCCAGCGGCGACAGTGCTTTGAGAAATTCCGGATCGCCAATTGCAATCGGCTGCGGAAAATTCTTGTCCGCGGGCATGACGAATGACTGGTCATACATCAAGCCGCCCATGCTCAACAGATTCAGCTCCGGTATGGGCTCCATCCAGAATGGCAGTGTTTCACTGTATCGTGCGGAACTCTGAAAGATCTGAACCCGGCCATCCCAGTTGCCCCGCAGCAACACCAGCCGGTCGTCACGAACTCCAAAAGCGAAGAACGGTTGGTCTTGCCCCACCACAGACTTCCACTCGACATCCGCGCCAAGATGAAAGGACGATATCAAAACATTCGGCTGGCGCAGGGCGCGCGCAGGTCGGGAAGCCTGCAAAGTTGTCTTCGCGTTTTGCAGCGCCGCCAGATACCGCGCGCCGTCCCGCGCAAGCAATCGATCTTCAGGGTCCAGCCGAACCACGGCACTGACGACACGTGCCGGCTCAAACGAATCCAACTGACTGAGTCGGCGCCCGGCAATGACGCGAACCGTGTCGGCCGTACGATGTCGAAATTCCTCGTTCGGATAACTTGACGAGAGATCGACCATCCGTTCGGCGAGTTGCGCCGTGATGTCCACCGGCTGTTCCGCGAGTGATCGCATCTCGTGTATCGCCCTATCATGACGACCCAGTCGGCCCAGCAGCCGAAAGAACCCGATTAGGCAGCCAACCCCCTGCTGCGATCCCGGCCAACCTTCTTCCAGAATTTGCAAAGCTTCATCCGGTGCACACAGCTTTTGCTCCATGAGCTGGGCAGCAGCGAGACGATCCTTCAGGCCCAGATACTGATCGACGGCAAGGCGATAGCATTTATGCCCCTCGTCGATCCGCTCGATCCGCATGTAAAGGTCGCCTGCCTTCTCAAACTGTTTGAGTTCGATATATATCTCGATGGCGTCCGTCAGCAGCCCGCCTTCTTCCAGACACACGGCGGCCGCCGCCGTGTCGTTAAGCTTCTCGCGATACAAGATCGCGGCCTCCCGATAGTGCCGCCCCTGCTTCAGAGCGTTGGCCGCAGTGGCAAAGTCACCCAGCAGTTTCGCGAATATGTACGCCGCCCGTCGATGCCTTCCAAGATTCAGCTCTCGTGCAGCCGCCTCGCGATACTGGTCGCGCAGCTTTTGCCGCATTTCCGCTGCGATCGCCCATTGGTCCGCGGCACGGCCGCCAGAAATAGAATCCAGATTGAAATCCGTTTCGCGTTGACCAAGTTGTCCGGACGGACTGGCAACGCCGCGGCTACTGTCATCGGCAAGCGGAAGCGCATACCGCAAACCCATGTCAGGGTCGCTCATCAGAAGTTGCAGCAATCGCTGCAGCTCCCGATCGCGGCGAGATTGCAACTCGCTCGTCGTAAGAGGACGGTCCCGGTGTGCCCAGCGCCAAATCGCCGAGAACATACCTGCCGACTCTTCAGAAGCCTGCGCAGACGCTTTGCCCCCCGGCGGCTTCTTCCCCGCGAGCCAGGCTGCGAATCGCTTGATCGACAACACCGAAGATTTATCCGGGATCGCCGGCGGGATGGTCTCGTCCACCGATTCCGTGGCAATGTCATCCCGGCCCATCTCAACGACCAGTTGAAACGTCGGCGCTATTAACGGATGCACGGATTTCAACCGTGTGTTCAGCGCCACGCCGGCAACCGCTTCATCCCACGGCGACGACACCCGACGCGGCATCGCAACAAGATCATGAACCCCAATCGAGTTGCCCGCCGAAAAGCCGACCAGCCCAATACCGGGATGAAGAATCGCCACCTGCCACGAAAGAAGGCCCTTCATTTCGGCCTCGCTGACCGGCGGATCAAGCTCCGCATCGGAAGGCAGAAATAGCTTCCCACCAACACAGGCGTATGGCAGACCGCGAGTGCTCACGTGCTTGCAAGTGCCCTCGGCAGGAACAACCAGGACGCCTGCCGGCTGCGGGTTGGCCAGCGACGAAGGGAGTATATAGAGGGTGCAGGCATCCATCGCGACGCCGCACGCAGCAATCTCCTCGATCCAAATGCCGGCATCCGCGCCAGGAATCAGCCACGCCTTCGTCTCATGAACGCTCTGCCCACTTCGCCGCAGCCGAAGTGAGAACGCAAGCGGTTCAAACGCGGCCTCCATCATCGCACCCTCGCGGCGAATTGCCGCATGAGTTTGAGAATTGTCGTTGAAGATGTGCTCGTGGGGGCATTGGAGAAAAAGAAGGCCCAACCAAAGGTCTGATTGTCCGACGTCCATCCGGCAACCGCACCATTAGTCAGCACACAGGTTAATTCAGGAATTGAAGTATCAGAACTCTTCAGATGCAGCATGCCGCGTGCATCCCAGAACGCCATGCTCCCATCCTCCCACCGCACCATTTTCAGCGCGTACCGTCTGCCACGCGGCGCAGGCGTTACCGCAAAGCTCCGAAAGGAGTTCGGCAGCGGCGCTCGGATGGCGATTTTGATCAACATGAGATTGCCATCCGAATCCGGCTCAAAGCCATACGTGCCCATCGTTGGGCCGCTCGCGCGGTGCAGGCGGACGTTCCCATCACAATCGATGAAGATATCTCCAAATTCCGCGTCCGCCCTCAACGTGGACTTTATGCTCCAATCTAATTCCGGGCCCATAATAAAATCGGCTTGCGGACCGACGGCCTTCCGCCATGCCGGCCGCTCCTCCATCAGATCGACGTTGAAGCTGCCATACGGCGTGGAAGAATAGACTGCCAGTCGATGTCCATCCCGAGAAATACCGCTGATCGTGATGGCATGACCGGGGGATATTGCCCCCACTCGCGCCGGGCCCGACGGCGGGTATATTGCACCATCCGGCGAAAGCGTCCACGGTCCGTCAACGCCAATCCGATCAAAAAGCGCTACCGCGGTTGGAGTTTGAATTGGCTGCAGGATGACACTGAGACGATCGGTTGCCAGCGCGGCATGCCCGTGACCCACGTTAAAAAAGCGGCCGTTGTTCCACCGTGCGTTGGGCGAGAGTCTGAGCGGTGACAAACGTGTTCCCGCCCCGACGTTCAGCGCAACAACTTTTTTGCGATGGATCATGAACAATATTCCATCGCGAAAGCAACACTTCCAGGGCTTGTTGCTTCCGAACCGCTGAGAGGTGCACGTGCCTTTCGTTAAATTCGCACTGAAAACATCGATCTGATTGGTGCGCGGAATCGACGTTACCACATGAACCAATCCCGCCGTGTCGTCGATAAACATCTCCAGAACATGGCCGTCCGGCAAACGATCGGTCAACTGCCGGGCGCCGTGCAGATCATCCGTCCAATGGAGAAGTCGACCGTCGTTAGAGACACCAAAAAGTCCCCAGATCGTTGAGGCGACCGCTTTGCGGGCGTCAAGCTTGAACGGGAGCAACAGCGGAAACCGCTCGAGCGTGAGAATGAGCGGAAACGTCGATGACGCATCACTTCTAAGTGGAAGTGGCGCACGTTTGTCATTCCGTTCGCCCAAAATCGCCGCGAGATTCATTTGCGCAGTCCCAAGACACTTACGCCCGGCTGGGCTGTAGGCGTAAAGGGCAAATCGACCATCCTTTGAAACTGTAGCCACAAGCCAACCAGGACTATCCCATGCTGCAACGTCTCGCCCAAACGCCGCATCGCTCAGCACATCCTCATGGGTAATCAACAAATACTCCACGTCATCCGTTGCGCCATCATCGGCCGCCGACTGGAAAGCCGACAGTGCCGATCCGGGATGTGGATGCGGCTCAAGAGACTCCAGGAGCGAAATCAACCCATCGCGTGACAAAAGATCAACCGGCAGCACACCCTCCGCTTGAGCACGAAAGACGCGCAGCTCGCCACGCGCGTCCGCTATCGCTCCAAGCGCAAGCGCAACCCCCGCGGCAAAGACGCGCGGAATGCCCCAGAGCCGAATTCCAGTGTCGATCAGAATCGCGCGGCGAGGCGGTGGGCGGCGCGGCGGCGACTCACGGCGCAAATACAGCGCTTCATTCAAAGCCACACGTACTGCAAGGGTTAAATCATCGTGTGCCAGTTCACTGGTCAACAGCCGGTCAAACGTACCACGGTTGCTCAGATCGCTGACGCCGCCAACCGGCAATTCCTGCGCCGACGAAAGCGCACGCGGGACATGCACCGCCGCCATCAAATCCTGCGCGAGTCTTGCCAACCCACTCAACTCCTCGTCGTTACGCAGCCTCTGAATAAGCTCGCGCACCTGTTGTGGCGCGGTCAGACCAGATGGCGGTTCTTCCGCAGTCGCGGGCGCCGGAAGCGATTCAAGGCCCGTTCGTCTTCGAAGTGCCAGTTGCTCCGAATCAAGCCTCTCCAGCCCCGGTCGAAGCGAGTTGATTTCCACCCCGAACTCTTGAAGTGATTCCTGG
The DNA here is from genome assembly GCA_038222915.1 of Tepidisphaerales bacterium. GTDB lineage: Bacteria > Planctomycetota > Phycisphaerae > Tepidisphaerales > Tepidisphaeraceae > JBBRHH01. The sequence continues at coordinate 5,148 of JBBRHH010000068.1, read as the reverse complement.
TGAGGCTGAGTTCCTGCTTCCGCGACAGGAAAGACCGGACTCCGCAACATTTCAACCACGATGGCCGCCGCCTCGGCTTCCAGCGCCGGCTCCGTCGACTCAAATACCGCCTCGGCCAGGATTGCCTTCGCCTCTGGACTCTGACGCTGCTCGGCCGGCAGCGATGCGACGGTGTGCAGCCCGTCCGCGACGCGCTCAAGTTCGTCCATAACGCGACGAAAAAGGACCGTGGACACCGGCCCGGCGCCCGGCTTGATCTGCCCAACGCTGCTTGGGGAAAGGCAATTCGCGTATGCGAAGATCAAACCACGACGAGCCGACGAAAAAAGATACTTCTCGCGGCAGGCCGCCATAAGCAGAACAATGGACCCAAAAGGCGGCAATCCTCGGGGAGCAAGCCGCGCCAGCACTGGCGCAAGTTCCCCTCGGAACGTAATCGTAGCTCCGTCAGGCCATTCGAGAGTCTGTCCGTCCGCGCTCCATCGCCAGAACGAAGGCGTTCGGGCAGTCAGATACTCCCTTGCCTTCTGTCGAAATGCAGCGATGGAACTCATGGCCCATTCCCCGCGGCCGTGAGCCGGACTGCACTGCGCCGGGCCTGGACAAAAGCAGACCCCTCGATGACCTCGCAATCACCCGATTCGTGAAGAAAGGCCAGTTCCCCCGCCTCCAGCCCCAGCACGCGCGCGATGATTCGATACTGCAAGCACGGCTGGCATTCAAACCCACATCGCACGGCCACCGATTCTTCCTCCACCCACAACTCCCCACTAACCGGCGGCAATGGCGACCCGCGTACAACAACCAATCCCTCTGAATTCGCCGCAAAGCTCAGTTGCCGCAGCCGCACGTTGCTCGCCCCCTGCGCCCACGCGCTCCAGGCCAAAAATGTCGTACTAAGGATATTGGCCGTCCGTTCAGGTCCGCCGCGAACGATCGACAGTGAAATCGCCACAGGCTTTCGGCCGGGCATCGCCGCCGGTTGCGGCGTTGGCTGAAACAAGTCAGCAGGTTCTCGCCACGAACCATGATCGGGAGAGGAGATAAGATCCTCAAGCGATCCAATCGGAACCCGCTGGCCAAGCAGCGTGAGCATTCCGTCCGCTGCCAGCGTAAAACGCTCGCCACCGAGCTTTCGCAGTTCCAGGTCCAGTTGATCGCTCATCTGCTCCCCGCGCAGCCAAACGTATTCGTCTGTAAGCGCGGCGCGAATGCCCGGCAGCAGTCGAAGCCGTGCCGCCGCCAGCCAGCTATCGCGTTGCAGTTTACAAATCCACGTCTCGCTCATCCCGCCTCCACACCTTGCGACATCTCCTTCAGTAGAGCTTCCACATTGGCAGTCAAATGCTGCCGCTGGGTCCCATCCTGCACCCATTGGCAACGACCGGACAACGCTGTGAGACGATCGCTGATCTGCGACCGCTCGGCGGCGCTGGGACCACGTCCAAGCCGCGCAGCAATATCCTCCAGATCACGCGCAAGACTCTCCGGGTCAGGCGCCTCCGCGGCCCGGGACCGTGGGTGATCCACCGCATCCGCAACCGCGGATTTGAGCGCATCCTGAACCAGCGAAGCAAGCACCTCCTGTTGTTCCAGCGTGTCCCATACGTAGCGGAAGATCCAAAGGTCCGACAATCGCGCCACCGCCCTGCCGCTCAAAATCGCGCTCGCCGCGATCAACCGTTGAAGCTTGACCGCCCGACGGTCGGATACCGGAATGCCGGCATGCCGAAGGCGAATCACCAATGCACAGATCACCGGAATCACCGACGTCAGATCCACGCCCACCAGACCGCCCTGCACGCGCCGGATGTCCTCCATGTCCACCGACGGCCGCTGCTCGTGTAAGCCAAGATCCAGGCGCCAGCCGGCCTGCAACACTTCTTCAAGCTGGTTGGGCGCTACGTTGTCGCACGGAACGCGCATCAAAAAACGATCGAATAACGCGTGCAGTGCATCATCTTCAGGAAGTCGATTGCTCGCACCCACCACCATCAGCGTAGGAAGATTGCGCCGCTCCCGCCCACGCCGAAAAACCCGTTCGTTCAAGACGCCAAGCAAACTGTTGAGAATGGCGCTGTTTGCATTCAACAGTTCATCGAGAAATACCAGCGAAGCTTCAGGAAGCATTCCTTCCGTATTCGTAATCAGCTCGCCGTCACGAAGTTTGCGAATATCAAACGGCCCGAACAGTTCATTGGGCTCGGTGAACCGTGTCAGCAGATATTCAAACGTCCGGCCCTCAAGCCGCCGGCCCAGTTCGTTCACCAGAGCGCTCTTCGCAGTCCCCGGCGGCCCCAGCAAAAACAAGTTCTCGCCTGCCACGAGACAAACCCCCATCAGGTCGACGATCTCATCCTTGCCCACAAAAGCGCGCTTCATTGGTTCCAGCACATCACTCACCAGGCGACGCGCAAGCGAGAGCACTTCGTTGTGATCGACAGCACCGGCTTTAGTGGGAAGGATGGGATTCGATGGGCGGTCTGTCATGCGTCGCATTGTCGGGCGCATGGCCGTCCTGTGAAAGGGCAGATACGAGCGCCGGCGCAAGCCCAGGATGATCACCAAGCGCTTCGCGTACAGCCTCTACAGCATCGTCATTGCTAAGGCGACTAACGTCCGCGCGTTCGATAATCCGGTCGGCGTACATTCGTCGCAGGGCTGGATGTTCAACAATACCCTCAATGTCCAACTCCAGCAGGCCGCGCACGCCCACGGAAGACATCGGCCAGTCCCGTGCCAGGTCCATCAGCCCAACAACAAGCGGATCATTCTGCGCGATACCCCTTGCCAGCGCAATCAGATCGGGCAGAAATCGAAACAGCAGGTCAACCGAATAGACAATTTCAGGAGACGCCGTCGTTCCGCCCTTCAGACTCGGACATTTCTCTTCAAGCGTCTTTCGAACGGCATCCTCGCCGATTTCTCGAAAGACAAAGAACTGGCAAGCGCGATACAGCATCCCGGCCGCCCAAGTCGCCGCGTCCAGATCCAGATCCGGCGGTTCAAGAGGCATGTCAAGCCGCCAGACCTGCTCCATCTGCACGATCATCTGGCGAACGGCGCGCAACTCATCCGGTAAAACCGCGGCCGGCAAGGGAACATGGACGTGGCCCGAATCAACCAGCGCGGCCAGCCAGACAGTCATGTTCTTCGGAGCGTCGTCGTCCAGATCTATGCTCATCGTTCTTCAATCGCTGATCCCGACCTTAAACTCATCCGAATTGGCCTTGAGTTCCGGTGCATACATCGCGCTGGCCTTGGTGGGCAGGGCGCTGAACTTGCCGGGGATCTCGGCCCGCAGGCGATACGACACGCTGTGCTTGCCCCTGGCCAGCGTCCGGGCAAAGAAGCAGACCCGCTCGTCGCGGAACTCCACATAGGCGTGCAGGTCGTTGCCGTTGTAGCCACTGCGCACTTCCACCGGCTCAAAACCAGCCGCCTTCATGTCCTCAAACAGGATGTACTCATAATCGTTCTTGGAATCGATCTCCATCTCGCATTCCACCAGGTCGCCGCTCTTCAAGGTGGCCATCTCACTGAGCTCCTCGCGCTCGTACTTCTCCACCTTCTGATCCAAAGCCTGGCCATGGGCGCCTTCGACCTTGATCTTCTTGTCGACCGCCTTGAGCTTGTAATACTTGCGGTTGACCTTGATCTCCAGGCCGGCTTTAGTGATGTGGTCTTCCAGGGTGAAGTTGGTCACATAGGCATTGAAGTACAACGCTCCCGTGCCCTTCTTGGTGAACTCGACCTTGTGGGACCCTTCCGGGACATCCGCACCGCTCAGCACCAGCTTGTTGTCGAAGGTAAACATGTTGGCGGCATTGATCTGCACTTCCTTGGCCTTCTTGCCGTCAATGGCAATCTCCACCGTCATATCCGGCGTGTTCTCGCCACTGGCGTTGACGAACTCGCTGAGCGCTTCCACGCACAGGGCGGTATCCCGCGTGGAGTTCCAGTAGGTGGCATGCTTGCGGTTGTTGATCAGGTACTTGGACATCTGCGAGGCTACGTCTCCCTTGGGATCCGTCTTGGCCAGCAGCTTTAAGTAATAGGCCATCGCCTCGGTGTCGCTGCCGTACCAGTACCACCAGTTGTTGCCTTCAGGCAGCTTGAGATAGGCCGTCTGGTTCTCGGGGTCCTGCACCACATACTGCGAGATGTTCTTTAAGATCATCTCCAGCTTGTCCTTGTGGTCCTTCTTGAAGAGCGACAGGCCGAACATCGCCTTGCTGTAGACGCCGATGTCGTTGCGGTCGCGGTAAAGATACTCCAGCATCTCCGGGCTCTCGAAGCTGGCATCCACCAGCACCATGAACACAAAGGCGTCCAGATCGTCGGCCTTGGCCTTGGCGCGTGCATCCTTGAGCTTGTTGTCGTAGTTCTGCAGCCACTGGATCTGCTCGGCCTGGTAGCTCTTGAGCCACGCCACGCCACGCTCCAGCACATTGGGTGGGATGACCACATCGCTGCTCTGGGCCTTTTGCAGGCCATGCACCACCACTGCCGTGGTATGCGGGGTGGACTGCTCGCCAAAGCCGCTGAACCAGCCCCAGCCGCCGTCGTTGAGCTGCATGTTGACCAGCTTCTCGAGGCCGGCCCGCACCATGTCCTGCACGACTGCTTCGTCAAAGACCGGGCTGTAGTCGGGATGCTGGTGCATCTTCCACTGCTGGGCCCGTTCCTTGTCGTTGCCGATCTCCTGGGCGTTGAGGTTCACCTGCTTGTCGTGAATCGCCTTGAGATCGATGTGCATCTCCTTGAGCGTCTTCTGGGTAATCACCGTCGGTAAAAAGCGGTTGAGAGTCTGCTCGGTGCAGCCATAGGGGTAGTCACTGAGATACGGCAGGGCATCGACCATGGCCGAGGCGACGCTGGGGGAATAGCGCACCTCCAACCGGCTGTCGGCCACCACCCGCTCGGCCGGCACCTTGAAGGTCAGGCTGGCGGTATTGTCCTTGGGCCGCATGGCTCCGGAGAACGAATCGGTCTTGAGCATCCCATGGATGTAGACCGGGAACTTCTGCTGCATGGCGTCGGATTCTTCATCCGTGACCGCCTTCATGCGGATGGTGGCTTCGCCCGGCTGGACAACGGCCACCGTCCAGTCGACACGCTTCTCGCCGCCGGCTTCGATCTCCACCG
>JBBRHH010000067.1:0-16077 GCA_038222915.1 Tepidisphaerales bacterium | reverse complement strand
ACACCGAGAAGGGGGTGGCTCGGCCGGACTTGAAAGGCTCATGGTTCTCCGATGGTTTTCATGGCACGATGGCGGAGCTGTTGTGCGCCATCGATGAAAAGCGCGAGCCGTCCAACAGTGCTCGCAATACGCTGCACGGGTTGGCACTTTGCTTTGCGGCCGTAAAGAGCGCAGACACCGGCAAGCCTCAAGTCCCGGGAACGGTCCGCCGGATGGCGAAGTAGCATTGGCCGTTATGCTGCTTCGGCCGATTGACGTTTTTCCACGTTCACATCCGCCGACGAGGCACTTTCTACAGCAAGGGTGGTGTTGCGCGGGTCCATCAATCGCACGGCCTTGTGCATCTCATGCCGCGCGCCGCGCCAGAACGCCAGGAAGCCGAACCCGCCAGCCCGCAGAGCACGTCGATGACGCCGCCACACGACCAGGCAGGTAACGCCGAAGAAGGCACGATGCAGTGCGTGCGACATGGCAACCTGCCAGCGTGAGCTGTGTTGGCGAATCATCGCCAGCCGCTCGCACTGGAAGCGGATGTGTTCCACTTCGTCCTGCAGAATCTGTTCGCAGATCCGGTGCAGGACGCGCGAGTTGGTCGCATCGCGCAGGGCGGCGTAATAAATCATAGCGATCAGCTCGGCGCTGATGACGACGACGATGGACTGCTCCAGCCCGACGCCGCGCCGCAGCCACCGGAAGGCGCTGTCGACCCATGTCTTGCCGACGCGCTCAATTCCCGCCAAGTCCATCGCCCGGCCGAGGTCCACTGCATGACGGTGCTCTTCCCCAATGAACAATCGGACGGCCTTCACATAGTCTGCATCGCCTGTTTCCTCCGCGTATCGGGTGCTCGCGGTGATCATGTGCCGCCCTTCGGAACTTTCGCCCAGTTGAAACTCCTGCAGCGACGATGCGATAGCGCGCCGCTCGGTTTCGCTCAGGTCAACGCCCAACGCCCATGGGATATCGATGAGCGACTGTTCGTTGTATCTAAAATAATCACACCACTCTGACGACGTCTTCAACTTCACGAGATTCCGTGCATCGCGCATGATGAGCACTCACTTTCCTTGATAAAGAACTTTGTAACGCAAAGTAAATAGACAAATAAAAATATCCGGCTCGCCCGCGCCACCTGGGATCAGGTAGGCGAAAGTCCCTTGGGCAACGGCAGGCGAGCCGGCGCAGCGCGGCCTGTGGCGGACAGTGCGTCAGCCACGACCGACTCCAACACTTCGATGTATTCCTGAAAACGTTCCCGCCCCTTGGCGGTCAGGCGGCACAACGTCTGCGGCCTGTTCTTCTTCATTCCCTTCCAAACCTCCACCAGTCCGGTTTCCTGAAGAAGCTGCAAATGCCGGCTCAGATTGCCATCCGTTAATGCGCAGAGTTCCTTCAGATCGTTGAACAGTACGCCGTCGGGATGGGTGGACAGCGAGGCCATAATGCTCAGGCGCGCCTTTTCGTGGATGACGCGTTCGAGGCCTTCGTACGCAAAACGGCCGGTGGAATCGGGCTGAGTCTTGTTGGCCAGTTCAGACATGTCGACGCTCCAAGGTGATGTAGAGCATTGCAGAAGTGATCAGCTGCCCGGCACCGAAGGTTCCAGCCATTTGCCAGGGCGAGTAGCCGTACCCATTTTGCGCCGCAAGTGCGGTGGCGACAAGTCCGGATAATAAATAATACCCCGCCACCCATTTGGATGCCCGCGGCAGCATCCGGCGCGATGCGAAAATGCCGAGGCTGAACACGATCGCCCACAAGCCCGGTAGCATCCAGAGGGTGTTGGTGGCAAAACGCTGCAAAACAAAGGTCAGGAGCGCGCCCGCGACCAGGCATGGAATAAACTGCTCGACCGCGTGCAAGGTGATTTCACGCTGCAATTCGGATGCGGTGCGCCGGTAGCGAAAGATCATCTCGGCGGCCACGACGATCAGGCTCAATACCGCGGCGGCGAACCATAGCCGAAGATAATCGCGCATGTTGTGGCTTGGGTCTGGAATCCACCAAGTCTGGATCAGGCATGCGACCACCGCCATCAGCGCCGAAAATCCCGCGGTAACCGATCGATATCCTCGGAACATCTGCGACCGTGCCATCTGGCCGCGAATCTCGGAAATCTGGGAGAGTGCTTCACGCAATTCCATGTGGTTCCCTTAGCTTTATGATGCAAAGAATACATCGGCTCTGGAGTCTGTCAAGCAACAAATTTTGATTTTGACGTTGACGCCACGTGACATTGCGATGCATTTAGCATGCTTTGCGGAGGAATGTGCATGAGAAAATCTGCGTGGCTGATGCTGCTGGCCGCTCTGTTCACGGGCTGTGCTGACCAGCACCCCAATCCTGTGCCCATGACTGCCACACAGGCGGGAGATCCTGCCAGTCAATGTTCCCAGCACGCCTCGGCCGACGGCATCGTCTATGTCAAAGATATCAATTCCGGGAAGACGATCTATTTCGGCCCGGTTGCGCGCGGCGAGGAAGTCGTTGTCGATTCCCGGCGCAATCAGGTTCGGGTAGGGGGCAAGCCAGTCGAAGCCAAGACGCTCATGACGACGGGCACGTACTGCGTCTAATTCGACGCCGGCGCGAAAGCCGGCGGATAGATTCACATGACCCCGGCGACCGCCGGCGCTCCGGCCTTGCGTAGATCGATGTTCTCTTCGATCGCAGTCCACCGATCCTGGGCGAGGCGTTTGACGATCGGGCGAAGACTGTCCTCGGGGTTGATGTCGACGATGATGGCGCAACTTTCATCCGTGAGCTTGACGCGGCAGCCCGGCGGAAACGCCGGCACGATTGCCTCCAGGCCCTTGAGAACGACGGGATCTATCCATCCGGCGAATCGCGTCCGCATCAACTGCAGAATCTGGTGGTTCGGGGGGCGGGCGCCTTTGATTGGCGCCGACAGACGATCGTAGAGGTTGGCGCAAAGGATGATTCGCGCGTAGATGTGAATCCTCTGCCCCTCCATTCCGCCGCCCTCGGGATCTTCCTTCTGGCAGGGGGGAAAGCCGCTCGCGTCGTAGTGCTGATGATGGTGCAGGATTGCTGAAGCGGCCGTCGGCTCCAGGTCGTCGTGCACGAGATCGTAACCCACCCGGCAATGCGTTTCCCATTCCTTTCGCATCTCTGCATCCTGCGGCGGATTCACTTCGGTGAAAGTCCACAGCTCCTTGGGCAGCTTCATCATTCCGACGTCGTGCAGCATGCCCGCCACACCTAGGTTCACCACTTCGCGGGCCTTTGCGGGAGCCAGGCGCTTGCGTTGATCGATGAGGTATTGCTCGAGCCGCAGGCCCAGCATCAGCGACAGATGAGCGACGGCCGCGCCGTGTCCAACTGAGTCTGTACCCTGGTGCGACATCTGATCGAGATATATTGGGTTCTGGCCCTGCTCCATCAACGTTGTCACCAGGTCGCGTGTGACGTTGGTGTAGTCGGCGTAGGAAATCTTTGGCCGGGTCTGCTGCTGCACTGAAGTGATTGATTTCTTGATCTGCGACAACACCGCCTGACGGGCCGGGCTGAGATATACACTCAGATGTTTGTCGAGATGTTCCAGTCCCGGATATTCAACGAATACTGCCTCGATATGCAGGTCGCGCATGCGCCGGATGACACCCGCCTCCAGCACATAACCGCAGCGCAGGAGTTGTTGGCCGGGCTGATCCGGATGCAGGACGGGAGCAGCGAGTTTCATGCCCGGCTGGGCATCATCGATGGGCAGTATCAGCACGACGTGTCTCCAATCCGAAATATCGGTACGTTGCGGGGAGTACTTAACGCGGTTTATCGGACTGTGGAATTCCGGGAAATTCATTACTTTGCGGTGAATCGCCGACCCCTTATAATTACCGACTGAATCATCACCCACGGAGAACCCGGCCCATGATCAACCGCTTAGCCACCCTGTTTCTTTTTGCACTTTCTGCCGCCACGCTGACCGGGTGTGCCTCAAACCCCGGCGGAACGGTCTCCGACTATGAAGCCCTTCACAATTACGTGAGCAAGGAGATCACTATCTCAGGGAAAGCCACTAACAGTCCGTTTGGCCTGGTTTTGAACGCACCGGGATTGACCGCTTTCAGCACGCAATACTGGCCGGACGATAAGTTGCCCAAGAAGCCCGTACATGCCACCGGTGTGTTGCAGTCGAGTCTCTCGATCGATCACCCCTACGTGCTTACCCATGTCACATGGTCGGGCACAGAGGCCAAAGGCCTTCCCACACTTCTCTACATCACCTGGCCCGGGGGCGGGCATTGAGCGCGATGATTCTGAAGGTGAATGGCGCTGATCGCGAAGTGCCTGTCGGCACGACGATCGGGGAATTGATAACGCTTCACGAGTTGACCCCGGATCGGGTTGCGGTGGAGGTCAATCGTAGATTGGTGCGAACCGCGGACTATTCGCGCGTGCTGAGCAGCGGGGATGAAGTCGAGATCGTGACTTTCGTTGGGGGCGGATAATACACCTGCCGCGGCGTCCTGGGCGATTGGCCGGCCAAGGCCCGCATGGTCGATCGGCAGTCTTCGAAATGTTCTTCAGGCCATACGTAAGCACGAATCAATTGGCCGTTCTGGCTGATCCCATACTCCCCGCAGTCGAAGCGCACCACCGCAAAGACGACGCCGTCGTGGCGCTCAATCGAAGTGACAACCTCCTCAATGGCTCTATCAAAGATGCTCATGCTACGATCCTCCGTGAACGCTCCGCACGCAAGAAGTGTATACATGTAGATTACTCTATTTTCGGTTATGGTCAATCAGGAAACTCCTGATCCCCGCATAGATCGTCCCCGCTACTGCGCCATTAATAAGGAATCGTAAAGTCGGTACAATTGGCGGCTTGGAAGAATGAAGGACATCCTCATTCGTATCATGTCCGAACGTGTTCCCATGCAGCCCACACAAGCCGATTTGCAAACCAGCGATGGCGCGCTGACGCCGGATGAAATCCAGCGCAACGCGCTCGCGGAGGTCTTCAGGCGATCGCCCGCATTCATCGCCGTGCTGCGCGGACCCCATCACATCTTCGAACTGGTTAACGATCAATATCTGAACCTCATCGGCAATCGTGACGTGATCGGCAAGAGCGTTCGTGAGGCGCTGCCGGAAGTGGAGAGCCAGGGCTTCATCAAGTTACTCGATGGCGTCTATGCCACGGGCGTTCCTTATGTCGGCAAAGACGTGCGCGTTCTCCTTCAGCGCACCCCCACGGAGCCGCCCGAGGAACGTTTCCTCGACTTCGTCTATCAGGTGACTTCGGATGCCGACAATTCCATCACCGGCATCCTGGCGCATGGCATCGATGTCACCAATCGCAAACACTCCGAAGATTCAGCGCGCGAACTGGCAATCACGCTTGAACGCCAGTCGCGCATTTTCAACATCGCCCTCTCTCACATCACCGACTTCACATATATCTTCGATCTCGATTGCCGGTTCCTCTACGCGAATCCGGCGCTGCTCAACCTGTGGGGCCTCAGTCTTGAGCAAGCCGTCGGTAAGAACTTTGACGACTTGAAATATCCCGCCGACCTGGCCGACAGGCTTCACAACCAGATTCGCCAGGTGATCAATACAAGAACCCAGGTGCGGGATGAAACCCCGTACACCAGCCCCAGCGGCGCGACCGGTTTCTACGAATACATCTTTTCGCCGGTGCTCTCGGCCGCGGGAAAGGTGGAGGCAGTTGTCGGTTCCACCCGTGATATTTCGCAGCGACGACAGTCGGAACTCGACCGGGAGCAGAGCCTTGCCAGCGAGCGTGCCGCCCGCGCCGACGCCGAGCGCGCCAGCCGGATGAAGGATGACTTCCTCGCGACCCTCAGCCACGAGCTGCGCACCCCGCTGAACGCGATTCTCGGCTGGTCACAAATTCTTCGCAAAAGCGGCGCAAGCATTTCCGCCGACGACCTCGACGAGGGAATCGTCGCCATCGAACGCAACGCCCGCGCCCAGACCCAGATCATCGAAGACCTGCTCGACATGAGCCGCATAGTCAGTGGGAAAGTGCGACTCGACGTGCAGAGCGTCGACCTTGCCACCGTCGTGCGCGCTGGCGTCGATACCATGCGCCCGGCGGCCGAAGCCAAAGGTGTTCGATTGGACCTGGCCTCAGACGCAACTCCCATCGCTGTCTCCGGCGACCCCAACCGCCTCCATCAGGTCTTCTGGAACCTCGTTTCCAACGCCATCAAGTTTACGCCGCGCGGAGGCAGCGTCCGTGTCACACTGCAGAACGATGGAGCCCATATCGAAGTGAACGTCATCGATACCGGCGAAGGCATCACCACGGAATTTCTGCCCCACGTCTTCGATCGCTTCAGACAAGCCGATGCGTCCACCACCCGCAGGCACGGCGGCCTGGGCTTGGGCCTCTCGATCGTGAAACAACTCGTCGAGCTTCACGGCGGAAGCGTGATGGCTCGTAGCGACGGGGCTGGAAAAGGAACAACGTTCACCGTTATTCTCCCGATCATGGTAGCGCAGACCGAGCCAGACCCCGGCGTAACAGGAGAAGACAGACTTTCAACTTCATCACCGAACTGCCTGAGCGCAAGCGCGCCTCAACTCGAGGGCGTGCGGATTCTCGTTGTGGACGATGAGGCCGACACAAGGGCAATCTTTCGGAGGTTGCTGGAGGATTGCGGTGCGCGTGTCCGAACGGCGTCCAGCGCCGCCGAGGCGTTCGACGCGTTCACCGCCGAACCTCCCGACGTGCTCATCAGCGACATCGGCATGCCGGTGGAAGACGGCTATTCCCTCATGCGTCGAATCCGGGAGCTGGACAAGGAACTCGGCGGCAACACCCCGGCCCTCGCACTGACCGCCTATGCCCGACCCGAAGACCGGCTCCGCGCGGTTCGCGCCGGATTCCAAATGCATCTGGTTAAACCCGTCGAGCCCCACGAGCTCATCACCATGGCCGCAAGCCTCGTCCAGCGCACTGTGGAATAGACGTCTCAGCACAGACACCAGACGCTCACGCTGCCGGCCGCGCATTTAAACTCCGCCTCCCCATTTTCATCCGTCGTAACCGGTTCGGCCCAATGCCCGGTCAGATCTCGAAACGTCACTAGCTTCCGCGACGTCTTGATCCGTTTGTTTCCCGCATCGCCCACACTCATCACCACCGCCAGCGACGATTTATGCTCCTCATCCCCCGTCCAATACCAAGCCACGCATTGCGAATGATCGAAGTAATCATGCAGCTCGCCATACGCATGGTTCGCCCGCGCCACGATGAAGTCATCGATCAGCTTTCGATGGCTTGTGAGCTTATTCTTGCCCTGTTCATTGCCGGGGTTCCCAAAATAGTCGCCATAGAACAGGCACGGATAGCCATGCTCGCGCAGGAGGATCAGCGCGTACGCCAGCGGCTTAAACCAATCCTCCACCCAAGACTCCAGCGACTGGCCGGGTTGACTGTCGTGATTGTCCACAAACGTCACCGCGAGCAACGGATTGTCCTTCACCAGTGTGTCGTCAAACACCTTTGACAGATCAAACTCCTGGCCATTCTTCGACGCCTTATGAAATTTGTAATGCAGCGGAACATCAAACAGCCGCACCACGCCGCCGGTCGCATCCGCATAGTGTTGCAGTGCGCCAACCCCACCAGACCAGTACTCGCCGACCGCAAAGATCTCCCGCCCTTTGAAATACCCCCGCAGCTCCGCGAGCCAGTCCTTGAAGAACGCCGCCGGAATATGCTTTATCGCATCCAACCGAAGGCCATTCACTCCAGTTGTCTCGATGAACCATTTGCCCCATCGCATCAACTCTTCGCGAACTTCCGAGTGGTTCTGATCAACATCCGCCCCCATAAGGTAGTCAAAGTTCCCATACTCGTGGTCCACGTCGGTCGAAAAGCTCTTACCCTTCACGCGATAGATTCGGCCATGATCGTCTTTCAGGGCCGCGTTCACGCCAAACGCAACGAAGTGCTGCCAGTGCCATTTGAACGATGAATACATGCCACCCCGCCCGGGAAATTCGAAGTGCGACCAGGCCTGAATCTTGAATGGCTCGCCAAGCACCTGATTGCGATCGTCAGGCAAAATCTCCTCAACCTCTACTTCCTCCGTCTGGTCCGCGCCCAACCGGTGGTTCAATACAATATCCGCGTACACATCCATTCCCACTGCCTGCACAGCCTTCACTGCCGCCAGATATTCCTCCCGCGTTCCATACTTCGTTCGAACCGCCCCCTTCTGCTCAAATTCTCCAAGATCATACAAATCGTACGGCGCATACCCTGTGCTGATGGGCCCGTCAAAAGACTTATAAGGCGGCGGCATCCACACCGCCGTCGTCCCCAGATTCTTAATCTCCTGCGCCCGCTCCGCGAGCTCTCTCCACAAACTGCCGTCATTCTTGCAGTTCCACTCGAAGTACTGAAACATGACGCCTTTGCCCATCGACTCTGCTCCTGTCTGCTACGGGTAGTCAACGCGATCGCGGCCGCACCATACCGAACCAGTGGCCGGAGAGCATCCCGGGAAATTCGACCAATATTTTGCCACTTGTGCTCGCGCGGATTACCGCCGATTCTGCGGCGATGCGAATGTTTCATTGCGACCATTGTGGCAACGCCGTCTTCTTCGAGAACACTGTCTGCGGCAAATGCGGCCACAAGCTCGCTTATGTTCCAGATCTGAAACTCGTCGTCTCTCTCGACCCAACCGACAAAACCGACAATCTCGGCCCACTTTACACAAGCCCATTGAAGCAATCCGAAGGCCGCACCTATCGGCTCTGCGCGAACTATACGAACCACAATGTCTGCAACTGGGCGCTCCGCTCCGACAACCCCAGCGCTCTATGCGTGTCCTGCAGCCTCACCCGCGTCATTCCCGATCTCGGCACCGAGCAAAACAAAACTGCCTGGTTCCGCCTCGAAACCGCCAAGCGTCGCGTCGTCTACAGCCTTCTCGAATTTGGCCTTCCCGTCCGCAGCAAGATCGAAGACCCAGTCGCCGGACTCGCCTTCGAGCTGAAGGGCGACACCCCCGGCGCGCCACGCGTTCTCACCGGCCACGACGAAGGCCTGATCACGCTCAACATTGACGAGGCCGACGACCTCGAACGCGAAAAGCGCCGCATCTCCATGCACGAACCCTACCGCACACTCCTCGGCCACTTCCGCCACGAGATCGGCCATTACTATTGGGACCGCCTCATTCGCGGCTCTCAGGATCTTCAACCCTTCCGAAAACTTTTCGGCGACGAAACCTTTGACTACGAAACCGCCTTGAAAATGCATTACGAAAAAGGCCCCCAGCCCAATTGGGGCGAGCGCTTCGTCAGCGCCTATGCCAGCGTCCATCCCTGGGAAGACTGGGCGGAAACCTGGGCCCACTACCTGCATATGACCGACACCCTCGAAACCGCCGCCGCCTGCGGCCTCTCTCTTCGCCCCGACCGAAAAGACGAACCCGTCATGGAAAAGCAGCCCATGCAGCCCGCCCATCAACTAAAGTTCGACGAGATCATCGGCAACTGGTTCCCCCTCACCTACGCCCTCAATAGCCTCAACCGAGGCATGGGCCTCTCCGACGCCTACCCCTTCGTCCTCCCGCCGCCGGCCGTCGACAAACTCCGCTTCGTTCACGAAACGATCTGCAAGGCCAACGAAAAACAATAAGCCCTACTTATCTGTCCCACTACTTGGGCGCAGCAGCCGCAGGATCCGCCAACGTCGCCAGTTCACCGTTCGAGGTAAATTTCAGCGACTCCGAATTTACGCAGAATCGCAGCCGTGTGGGCGCCGGGCCGTCGGGGAAGACGTGTCCAAGGTGGCAGTCGCACCGGGCGCAGAGGATCTCGGTGCGATCCATTCCCAGCGTGGAGTCGGTGTGCTCGAGCACGTTCTCTTTGGCAACCGGCTTAAAGAAGCTCGGCCAGCCTGTTCCGGAGTTGAACTTGCCGTCAGAAGAAAACAGCGGCAGGCCACAACAGACGCAAGCGTAGACGCCCTCCTTGTGGTTATCCAAGAGCGTTCCACAGAAGGGGGCTTCCGTCCCCTTCGCCCGGGCGATTTTGTACTGCTGCGGCGTCAATAACTTTTTCCACTCCGCATCCGTCTTAACCACCCGGTTGCTCGAAACCAGGCCGACCAGTTCGCCTTTGTCGTTGAAAACCTTCACGGAGATGGATGTCGTCATATCGGCTGCCTTTGCGATGGCGGGTTGAGTTGAGGGCGAAACGTCCACGCGACTGCTTCGGTTGCACGAAGCCATCGCCGAACAGAACACAGAAAAGATAATCAAATTGACGGTTTTACGGTTGGTCATGGCTTCGTATTGTAGCCTACTTTCCGCGCGCCGTTTGCTCCTTCTTGCAACCGTCCCCCACAAACAGAACCGCGAGGCCAAGGAGGGACGCCAGCCAGCGGTTGTTCATCTTTTCTCCGTCTGTTGATTTTGAGCATTGCGCGCAGGGAAGAACAATGGCCGATCGTCCAACTCCCCTCGGCCATACTCCACCAGCCACGACTGCGTTTCCGGGCTCCGCAGGAATGTCGCGAGCTGACGCGCGGCATCCACCCGTGCGTCCGGAAACCGCTCGGGATTCGCAACTGCCACCATGAACGGCCTTCGCAGCCGTGGATCGCCCTGCACCATCACGATCAGATCCTTGTTGGGCAGCTTTCCCGTCAGGAACGGGATTCGGCCGACGAGCGTATAGGCATTCTTCTCCGACGTGATCCGAAGAACGCGGTTGTTGTGGTCCTCGAACAAAGTGAGCGTGTGCTCAGGATCGAGCGTGATTCCGGAGCTGTCCAGCACATCGTGCAGGACGCCTTGCGCCCCGGCGCTTGAATGCACGATAAACCAAGCCTTTTCATCGGCGATCTTTCGGAGCGCGCCGGCCGCATCTGTCATGCCGTGGATCTTGGCCGGGTCGTCCTTTGGACCAACGATGACCATGTCATTGCGTGCCCAGGGCTGGGCGTCGAGCGCGTATCCGTCCGCCACCAGGTTGATGATCTCATCGCTTGCATGCATCGTGATCAGGTCGCATTCGCCACGCTGGAAGCTTGGAATGATCGATTCCTTGTTCCCGGTCGCGACGAGCTCAATCTTGTTGCCGGTGGCCGCTTCGTAGCGCTTTCCGACGGCCGTCCAGAGTCCGGTCTGACTCATTCCGCCGATGACGGCGCAGCGAACGACTGCTGGATGTCGGGAGGCAGACGATTGCGTCGCCGGCGCGCCAATGAGCGTGCACCCGGCGATCATGGCCAAACAGAGTATGAGGTGCTTCATCCGCGGTTGCCTTTGCGTCGTCGCGCGATTGTGCCGGCCGCGCCGATCAAGAGGAGGCCCATCGACGCCGGCTCGGGTACAGGCGTGAATTCGACATTCCGAAATTCCGTGCCGGCCGCCGCGGTTGCGAGTGTGACGATGGAAGTCGTCGACAAATTTGAATTGAAAGCCGCCGTGTCGGAGAGGCTGACAAGCGTGTTCGCGCTCGTGTTGGTGTCGTCGATCAGGTAAAGGTCCGCGGAAGTTGAATCCACCTCCGCCGCGATGCCAAGGAAATTGCCGCCGATCGAGCCGCGAGCGGTCCAGGTGGAACCGTCGAAGGAGTATTTCTTCAGCCCACCGCCACCGACGATATAGAGGGTGTCGAGGCCGGAGACGGTGGCGTCGCGGTTGAGAAGGTAAAAGTCTGCGCCACCGCCGCTGAAGGTGAAGCTTGGAATCGTTGTCCGAGTTTCTGCACCGGTCGGAAGAGGCGGGCTCGGATACGTGAAAAAGTTCATGTTGGTGATGCCGTACAACTGGCCGTTAAAGACGTGTAGAGCTTTGGCACCGGTATTCATACCGGATTCGACGGCCGTTCCGGATGTTGATCCCAAGGCAGCGAAGAATACCCCTGCCGTGCTCATCCCAGTTCCGCCGGCCCCGCTGATCCAGAACCGCGATCCGTCGGCGCTGGCGATCGTGCGTAGGCCGGCCGCGCCTGTGTCATTGTTGGATGTGGTGAGGTTGACGTTGCCGGCGTAGTCGATCCGGCCCAGAATCCGCGAGCCGCTCGTCCCGGCAACGGAGGTTGTTCCTGCAGGCTGGTTATATCCGGCGAGGCTCAGATATTTACCATCGCCTGAGAGATCGAGTGCGCCATCGGCGTTGTTGGTGGTGTCGCCGCTCATCGTCAACAGCGGAGCCCCGCCGCTGCTCGGGAGGGTTACGGTGAAGGATGGCGTTTGCAGGGTTCCCGATTTTGAGAACTGCTGGACGCGCACTGCTTCGGCGTTTGTAGTCGCGCCGGTTGTGTCGGCGTTGAGCACGGCGAGACGATTGGGCGTGAAGTCAGCGAATGCAATCGCCGGGACCAATCCAATGGATATACCCGCTGCCGTGCGGACAAGACGAAGTTTCGAAAGCATGCAACCCTCCTACAGGTGCTTGGTGACAAAGGACGGACAGTAGACAGACGATTACGCGCCCGACCACGCGCTATTCGGAACCGACCATCGAACGTCATCGCGCTGTGGATCGCCGATGCCGCAGCCGACCTCCTGGCCGGGGAATGCAGAGATGTGGCCGTCGAGAAACGCGATATTGATTCTTCCGCCGTGGCGGGCGACCGGGCTATAACCCTGTGCACTCGGGAAGACAGAACAAAATTGCCCGGGGCCTTCGGTGAGAAAGACCATTGTGCTTGTCGGTCCAACGCGGGTGAGCTTGTCGGGGGTTGCCACGTTCCAGGGAGACAGACCCATGTTCATCGCATACGCGAAGAAATTCCCGGTCGGCGTCTTGTCTGCTTCCGGACAAGACCAAAGGGAATTGTCGGCGGCACTGGGAACCGTTTTCGCCGCGGCCATGGTGGCATATGTCGGCATATTCATCAGCGGCGGCAGGGCGTTGAACCAGTCTTCAGGCCGAGTAACATTGGATGTCGCCTGAATTCCCTGTCCCCGGCGCGGCAGGCAAGCCTGGTTATCGTTCGCATAGGTTATTACCGCCGCCGCCCACTGGCGCAGGTTACTTTGACATCGAATCTGTCGCGCCTGCTGCGAAACCTTGGATAACGATGGCATCAGGATGCCCATCAGCAGGCTGATGATTCCAATCACCACCAGCAGTTCCACCAGCGTGAACGCGGCCACATTCATTTGTCGTTTACGTTGCATCGCACCGCTCCTTTCCACGCATCAATTGACCGACTGAAGTTGTCCCGTTGTCGAAGTCTCATATCCCGGCAGATCCGCCAGCAGCCGCCCATAAGTGTTCCCGCGCACCACATTCACCAGCGCCTGCAAACGCGGGTCGTCTTCCATGCTGGTCGAAAAACAAAGGTCATACGGCTCTTGGCGCACGGCGAGAAAATCCAACCCGGCTTCTTCCCCCGACAACCGCAGACATATCCCCGCCTGTGCCCAGCCACAACGCACCGCCTCCGCCACGCCATGGTGGTCGTGCGCCAACCGTGTGGGCATCTTGCGACCCTCGAGTAGTTCGTCGAGACAGCGACGGGCTCCCGATCCGGCCTCCCGTCCTACCCAGCGCAAGTTCGCTCGCAACACCCCGCCTACCGATCTGAATTTCGTCGAAGGTGACAGCGCCACGCCCTCCTCCCAACGTGCCACCCGCAACAAGCGGAACCCCAAAGCCATTTGCGAACGAACAATCTGCCCGTTCCCATCCGCATCTTGCGCCGAAGCCAGATGCACTCCCGCCGCATGCACCAACCCACGCTTCAAGAGCAACAGCGCCTCGCGGCTCGACCGCGTAAGCACAATCAGCCGCACTCCCGCCTCCCGCAGCGCTGCCGCCAGAAGCCCGGCCGCCGGATCACAACAGGCAACCACCAGCGTCCGCGCCGGATTCACGCCCTTTGCATCAGCATAAATGTCCCGTGCGCCAACGACGCTCGCGCCAGCCACCCCATCATGCGGAACACTTCCGAGCACCGTCGCCTCGACCGGATAGAGTATCTCCCGGCCTCCAACACTGGCCCGCCAGTAACGCCAAGGTTCCCGCAAGGCTGGCCAAGCCCAGATTGGATCGAGATTACCTTTGTCACCACCCGGCTCACCAACCCAAAACAATTCCTCAACCGCGCATCCGAGCGCTTTCCCAAGGGCAAGCGACGCCGCCGTGGATGGAACCAGGCGACCATTCTCAATCGCTCCAACACCGGTACGCGAGAGCCCCGTCCGCTCAGCCAACTCTCCCTGCGACCAGCCGCGCACTTCACGCGCCTGCTTCAGCCGGTTCCGAAATCCGTGTGACATGATCATGCCAGACTACGACATCATTATGGCACAATCAACTCTTCGAAGTTCACTTGGATAAATCACCCTTGCATCCCGCAATTGGCGAGCGCGGCTGAACCGGGATCGTACGCAACGCCTGACTCTACGCCGGGGGTCGGAGCGTTGCGTGTTCCTCCCAATCCTGAGAGCGCTTCAGTGCCTCCGTCCAGCGACTGCGCCGATGCTGCACCTCTTCGGCTTTCATCCGCGGTTCGAAGCGGCGGTCAACTTCCCAGTGGGCGCGGATGTCGTTGGGGCTGCTCCAGAAACCGACCGCGAGGCCTGCGAGGTAGGCTGCGCCCAAGGCCGTCGTCTCGGTGACTTTGGGCCGGACGACCGGGACTTGGAGCAAATCGGCCTGGAACTGAAGCAAAAGATTGTTAGCCGATGCGCCGCCGTCCACGCGCAGTTCCTTGATCTGGACGCCCGAGTCGTGCTGCATCAGTTCCAAGATATCGCTGACCTGGAAGGCGATGCTTTCGAGGGCGGCGCGGGCGAAGTGGGCGGCCGTTGTGCCTCGGGTAATTCCGGAGATACTGCCCCGGGCGTACTGGTCCCAATGCGGCGCGCCCAGGCCCGCGAACGCCGGGACCATGTAGACGCCGCCGTTGTCGGGCACGGTTGCCGCGAGCGCCTCGATGTCGTCGGCGGATTTGATGAGGCCAAGTCCGTCGCGGAGCCATTGAACCACCGCGCCGCCAATGAAGACACTGCCTTCCAGTGCGTATTCGATATGGCCGCCACGTTGCCAGGCGATGGTGGTGAGGAGCTTGTGCTTGGAGGCGACCGGTTTCTCGCCGATGTTCATCAGCATGAAGCAGCCGGTGCCGTAGGTGTTCTTGGTGAGGCCGGGGTCGAAGCAGGTTTGGCCAAAGAGCGCGGCGTGCTGGTCGCCGGCAATGCCCGCGATGGGGATGGGGGCGCCGAAGTAGTCGGAGGCGGTGTGGCCGAAGAGTTCGCTGCTGGAGCGGACGGTGGGAAGAAGCGAGGCCGGAATATCAAACAGGCGCAATAGCTCATCGTCCCAGCGGTTGTCGTGGATGTTGTAAAGCATGGTGCGCGAGGCGTTGGTGGCGTCGGTGGCGTGGACTTGTCCGCCGGTGAGATTCCACAGCAGCCAGCTGTCGACGGTGCCGAACGCGAGTTCGCCTTTGTCGGCGCGGGTACGCGCGCCCGGGACATTGTCGAGCAGCCAGCGGAGTTTGCTGGCTGAGAAATAGGCGTCGATCACGAGTCCGGTCTTTTGCTGGACGCGGTCGAGATGGCCGTCTCGTTTGAGCTGGTCGCAGAAGCCGGCGGTGCGGCGGTCCTGCCAGACAATGGCGCGATGAAGCGGCTGACCCGTGCGGCGGTCCCAGAGGACGGTGGTCTCGCGCTGGTTGGTGATGCCGATGGCGGCGATGTCCTGGGCGGTGAGGTTTAACTTGCCAAGAGCTTCCTGCGCGACCTGGAGCTGGGAGTTCCAGAGGTCGGCGGGATCGTGCTCGACCCAGCCCGCCTGGGAATAAAGCTGGGGAAATTCTCTCTGTGCCACGGATAGGATTTCACCTGCGTGGTTGAAGACAATGGCACGCGAACTCGTGGTGCCCTGGTCGAGGGCGAGGAGGTGGGGCATCGTTGGATTGTAATCTCGGCGAGCGGGGCGACGAAAGGATGAACGGGGGCGTGACCATTTTTCCGGGCCGCGTTAATTGCTTTCCCACGCACACGTTCGCCAATACTTATCCCATAGGTTGCTCTGGTCCAATGTTTCAAGCGCCATGATGGACTCGGCGTTGTCTTGATCCCATCGCTTGCCCG
>JBBRHH010000066.1:0-16138 GCA_038222915.1 Tepidisphaerales bacterium | reverse complement strand
GTCATAGCGCCAACTGGCATCTTCAGTCGCCGCCAGCGAACATTGGATTATTGGGAGCTGTTGATGAGTGTCCTAGGGTCGCGCCGTGTGGGAATTGAGTCCGCACCGGCCGGCTTTCAGGAAGCGGTGGAATGGTACTCTGCCCGGCGTGAAACAGTGGCGGAGGTCGCAGTTGACGGCGTGGATAAAGAAGCGTTGGAGGTGGCGGAAGAGGCCGGGGCGTATTTGAAGTTCGCGGAGTCATACTACGTTCAGCGGTCGGAACGCAGGCCGGCAATCATCGCCTATACTGACGTCGTGAAACGATCGGAGGC
This sequence comes from Tepidisphaerales bacterium, assembly GCA_038222915.1. Lineage (GTDB taxonomy): Bacteria > Planctomycetota > Phycisphaerae > Tepidisphaerales > Tepidisphaeraceae > JBBRHH01. The sequence continues at coordinate 15,824 of JBBRHH010000066.1, read as the reverse complement.
GCTTCGGAAAAAGTGCGAGGAAGTTCGAGAGCTGCTTGGTAAGCGGCATTCGGCGGCAGTTTGGTCGGTGAAGATTCTCGTTCCGCCACGGGATAACTTGTGGTGAGATTGGGGAACGTGGCGGACGGGAAAATGGGCTTCGCTAGTCTTTTTTCTTGCCGTGGACTTCGGTGGGGTAGAAGTCGGTCTGAGTCGCGCCGAAAGCTTTGTCGGGCGCGGCGACGGGTGCGGCGGGCTTGGATTTGGCGGCCGCTCCCTCGAGCTTGCGAATGGCGGGCGCAGCGGTTGTCGCGGTTGCGATTGTGGCGGCGCGCGGGGATGCGCCGGCGGCGAGATTCTTTTCCAACTCGGCCTCGAGGGCTTCGAGTTGGTCGAGGTCGCTTTGGGTCATCTCGGCCGCGGTCTTCTTGGGGGCTTCGGTCTCGGATTTGAAGCGGCTGAGTTCGTAGGTGTCTTTGTGTTTTGGGGCGGGGTGGAGGCCGAACTTGATCATGAGGGCGAGGATTTCGGGCCAGATGACGCCGACGACGACGATGGAGCCGAGGACCCAGGCGACGCTGCCGAGGTGGGATTTTTCGGTCCAGGGGACTTTCCAATCCAGGTCGGGGAATTTTTGGAGATAGGTGACGACGGTGGCGTTGGCGGCGGCGGCGGGCTGGGAGGCGGTGGAGCGGCGAACGCTCCAGGGGACGTACGATTCGCCAGGCACGCGGAGAATGCCGAAGGTGGTTTCGCTGAAATCATCAATGCGACGGCCCGGCGGGAGCTTAATCTGGCGGGCCTTGCCAATGGGGACTTGGCCGGACGGGATGATCAGCGGATAGGCCTTGGCGACGTCGAAGGTGACGAGATAGCCGCCGGTGTAAACGTGATGGACTTTTACATTCTGAGCCAGCGGTCCTACGCCAGCGAGGCGGGATTCGACGACGTTCTCAAATTCCTGTTGTGAAAAGTTCTTGTGGGTGAAGAAGTTGAGGATCGTCTCTTGAAAATAGATCTGGGCGCCGGCGAGAATGCACCCCAGCACCCCTCCGATGATCATCCAATGCCAGCGCTTGAGGTTTTCGATTCCCATGTGAAACAGCCTTCAGTTGGCCAACCCTTTTTCGGGTCCGGCTTTGTCTTATACACACACAAAACGAACCGGTTGCACAATCTATTGTGTTAGGCTGAGCTGTCATCCCACTGCGAGACGCGACGCAAAGGCGCTCAGAATTGCCCAGATTACGGCGCGGCATGTGGAAAACCGCCCGGGAATCAACTTTCGCAGTCACGTGATGTGTATTTATTTGTTCTGCTAGTGCTTACGTGACGCGTTGGTCGGTGAGTTGAAATAACGGAGCGGAGTTTGAGCACGAGAGGGTGGCTATGCTGAATAGCCGCCCTCTCTCGTTTTTTGCAGGGTCTTCCCGACGTTGCCGCCATTTGAAACAACGGGGGTTTTCTGTATTTTGATTCGATTGCCATGCGTCGGTGAAATGACTGTTACCTTTTAAGGAGATTTGCGTAATGACCAGCGCAGACACACAAGCCAAGCCGTTGACCCGATCGCAAACCGCCGCCGCCCTCGCGGAAGAAGCGAACATCAGTAAGAAGCAGGCCATGGAGATTTTTGAGGCGCTGGCGAAGCTCGCCTACAAGCAGGCGAAGAACAGCTTTACGCTGCCGGGCATTGGCAAGCTGGTGCTGGTGGAACGCAAAGCGCGTATGGGGCGAAATCCGCGAACGGGTGAGGCGGTTGCGATTGCTGCGAAGAAGGTATTGAAGTTTCGGATTTCCAAGGCCGCCAAGGACGCGATTCTGGTGCAAGGTCAATAGGCGCCGCAGGTGCGATAAATTACATTTGACGGTCCACGGAGACGGCTCCGTGGACTTTTTATTTGGCGCTCAGTGAACGGGCGAGGCGCGGCCGGCCTTCGACCTTGATTGGACTGGGCGTGGGGTGAATGCTGGCGGCTTTGCGGGCGGTCTTCACTTGATAGAGATTTTTGTCGGCAGCGGCGAGCAGTTCTTCGGCATTCGGGCGATTCAACTCGGAACGGCTTGCCATGCCGATCGACATGCCGACGGGCGGCACGAGGCGGAGGGATTTTCCGATGGCGTCCACCAGCGAAACGAGTCGCCTGGCGAAATGGGTTGCGGCTTCGGGACCCGTTTCGGCAAGCACCACGACAAATTCGTCCCCGCCGCAGCGGAAGGCGAAATCGTTGGGCCGGATTGTCGAGCGGATGATCTGCCCGACCGCCTTGAGAAATTCATCACCAGCGGGATGGCCGAGCGTGTCGTTGAGCAATTTGAAGTTGTCCAGGTCGGCCATGAGGACGGTGACATCAAAAAGGTTGGCGACGGCGCGGTCCAGGGTTGTCTTCAGACATTCGTTGAGGATGCGCCGGTTTTGCAGGCCGGTGAGTGGATCCTTGTTGGCCTGGGTGCGCATCGTGCCCAGCTCGCGTTCGAGCGCGTCGGTGCGCTGGGCTACGCGCTGGCGCAGGTCGCTTTCCATGCGGGTGACTTCGGCGCGCTGTTGTTTCATTTCGCAAAACAGGTCATGCACAAGTTTGGCGACGGGCGCTGCCGCTCCGCCGATGGTGGACAGCTCTTCGATGCGTGCGGTGTTGTCGCGGATCTGCTCGATCCTAGTGACCAGCATGCGGGTGGGGTTGCGCCAATGGACGAGGTGACGCACGACCGCGCCGGCGGCGAAAAGGGAGAGGATGGTGGCGAAGAGAATCAGGATGGAGAGTTGAACGCCGACGGAAGCATTGGCACGGTCGATCAGCAGTTTGGAGCCGCAGGCGGCCGCGACGAACAGGCCGGGCGCGAGAACGACCAGAACCAACAGCCAACGTCGGACGGAAAAAGGGCTTGCGATCGGCGAGGCGACAACGGTGGGGGAGCAATCTTCCATGGCAACTCAGGTGATATCGGAAGAATCGCGTAGGAAATTCTGGCGATGGGCGGCGGCTGACCTGAGGGCGGCCGGAACCACGTCCGACAGCGGTTATTTGCGCAGTTTTGCTAATGGTTGGATTGCAACTTGTCGATATTGCGATTGAGGCTGTGGGTCTCCGGGCGTTAAGCCCGGGCAGCCTGAAGATTTGAGACCGGTGTAACGGCGAGCACCGGTCTCTTTTTCTGCGCGCATTTCGCAAGCCATCATCGGGCGCGTCTTGCGTTTGAATCCGCTGTTTTCAGGCGATATGGATGGCATCGTAGTCGGGGAGGAAACGCCTATTACTTCGAAACCGCGCTGTCGCCTGCCCCGCCGGCCGTGCTTGATGTTTGAGCGAATCTCGGGAATCGCGATGAGGCAGGCCGCGACCAGCCGCATGGTGATCAGACGGAGAGGCAAACAGCTTACAGGTACAACAATCAACTCGCACAATTGAAAAGCGCTGACTGCCGCGATGCCAAAATATGCCCACATTTTCCCGTCGTCGAGCTTTTTGGCGAGGAGGAGCAGAAGCAGTCCCGGGACCAATTCAAAGAACACCGCGGCGTGAAGCAGGATAACTGGATTTGCTCTTCGCTCGTCGGGGTGTTCTTCAGACTCGAGATATACATAGCCCGCGAACAGGATTGCCCCGATCACAATCGAAGTCCAACCCGACACCCGCGCCCAACGTATCACCGACAACAATGGCGCGGAGGCGAATATCATTCTTCAGGACATTCTCCTTACGGCAGAGGGGATGGCAACTTTGCGATCTTGTCGTGTCGAGGCAACACTGCCCAGTTGCGTTGCCTTTGCCGATAAGACGAATACGATTGACTTGGATTTAAGGAATTTGCATGCGAATCGATCGATTGCTGGGCCTGGGCCTGCCGACAATTTCATTCGAGTTTTTCCCGCCGAAGACCGAGCAGGGATTTACATCACTTTATAAGACAATCGACGAGCTTCATCCGCTCAAACCGAGCTATGTGTCGGTGACCTACGGAGCCGGCGGCAGCACGCGTGAGAAGACTGTCGAGCTTGTGTCGCGCATCCAAAACGATTTGAAGATTCGCGCGATGGCGCACCTCACTTGCGTGGGTCACACGGCCGACGAGATCGGCCATGTTCTCGATCAACTCTGGAACGCGGGCATTCGCAATGTACTGTCGCTGCGTGGCGATCCGCCGTCGGGACAGAGCCAGTTTGTCGCGACCGAAGGTGGATTTGGCTACGCAAACGAATTGGCTGCCTTCGTGCGCCAGCGCCACGATTTCTGCATTGGCGTCGCAGGATATCCTGAAGGCCATCCGCAGTGCCTCAACAAGATCCGGGACATGGAGCACCTCAAGCGGAAGATCGACGCGGGCAGCGACTTTGTCATTACGCAACTGTTCTTCGACAATGAAGAGTTCTACCGCTGGCGCGACGCGGCCTACCGGATGGGAATCAAAGTGCCGCTGGTGGCCGGCATCATGCCGATCGGGAACGTGGCGCAGATCAAGCGGTTCATCTCCATGTGCGGTGCGAAGATTCCGCATCCGCTGTTGCTCAGGCTCGAATGTCTGGAAAAGGATCCCGAAGCGGTCTACGCGGCTGGAATTGAACACGCCGTCGAGCAATGCCGCGACCTGCTGACGAACCATGTGGACGGACTGCATTTCTATACGTTGAACAAGAGCAAGGCTACGGTGGAGATCGTGAAGGCGCTGAACGTGAAACACGCATCGTAGAAATCAAACGCCAAACTCGCGCCGCAAATAAACCACGATGTCCGCGATGATCGCTTCCGTCACAATCCGTCCTTTTTCCACCGTCGCCAAGGTTGGATCGCCCCACGAACCCGTCGCGGAATAGACGCCTCTTGTGGCGTTTGGATCGCGCGTCAGCGGGCCGGGCCGGTCGGGCCGCAGTTCGGGAACGGCCTTCTCGAGGTGCACAACCTGCGGCGCCATGTACATCAACATCGACGTTTCGATTTCGTCGGCGTGGGTGCCGACGGATTGTTGCCGCACACTGTCGCGGGCGGCCGTGCCGACTGCGTGGAGGTCGGTGAACTCCATGCGCGCTCCTTCTTTTGCGAGCAGGTCGCGCGCAGCGGCGAGCGGGGCGTTGGTGCTGATGCCGGTGTTCAGGATGTAGAACTTCTTCACACCATGGCGCATGAAAGAGCGGCACAGGTCTGCGATCAGGTCGCGGAATGTTTCCGCGCTGACGTGCACTGAGCCGGGATATTCGGTGAAGGCGGGAAAGTATCCGTACTGCACGGTCGGAACGGCAAGCACCCGGCACTGCTCCACAACGCGCCCGGCAAGGTATTCGGCGGAGATCCAATCCGTGTTCAACGGCAGATGCAGGCCGTGCTCCTTGCAGCGAGCGCCGAGCGGAATGAGGACGGTGTCGAACGCAGCCAAAGCGGCTTCGACATCCCTCCACGTCAGTTTTTCGATAAATAAACCTCGGGCGGCCATCGTTTTCACCTTTGAAAAGCAATGTAGCTTGCCAAACGCCATCGAACTGCCTCATGATATATGAGGAACCTTTGCCATTCTTGTTCGTCTAACGCGAACCAGGAGAATCGATATGAACCGCAAATTGATCGCCGCGATTGCCCCCGTCGTTCTGTTCGCCGCCGGCACAAGCCTTTACGCCGCCGATGCCCCTCCGGCGATTGCGCCCGCGACCCAGCCAACGGCCGCCGACGATCAGGTACGCGATCTGATCAAGCAGCTTGGCAATGACGATTTTCATGTGCGCGAAGAGGCCGAGAATAAGCTGGCCAAGATGGGCCGGACGGCGTTGCCGGCATTGAAGGAAGCGCTCAAGAGCGAAGACCCGGAGATCAAGTCTAAGGCGGAAGCAGTGATCGCCCGAATCGATGCGCAGGACCAGGCAGTGGCACAATTGCCGAACATCCGGCACGGCGCGATTCGCATTGGCCAGCCGATTGCGATTCACAATCGCATCAGTGTGACCGTCGTCAATGGCGCGAAAACGGTTGACGCCGAAGAGAACGACCGAAAGGTGCATATCACTGAAAACGCCGACGGCATCGGCATGACGGTGACCGAGACGAAAGACGGCAAGGAAGTCACCCGCGAGTACAAGGCGAAGAATCAGGAAGAGTTCAAGACGAACAATCCCGATGTGTTCCCGATCTATCAGCGACTTGCCGGCGGCGGCGGCCAGGGTGCGCAGTTTCAACTGCAACTAAATGTCGGACCGGGCGGGAACATCGGCCCGGTAAATGTGATTCCGATCCAGCCCAATGGAGTGGTTGAAGACGCGGTCGTTCGCGAGCAGTTGGATGCACAGCGCAAGGCGGTGGAGATTCAGCGACAGGCCGCTGAACTGCAATTGCAGCAACTTGAATTGAACACAGCCCGCCTGCGCGAGCAGGTCCAAGTGCAGCAACAGGAGATCGAGCAGCGCAACAAGCAGCGTCAACAAGAGTTGGAGAAGCAGGCCGAGCCCAAGCCGCTGCCCGCCAACTGATCAAGAATAATTTAGGAGTGTAATCGCGGCCGGACTAGTTCGCGTTCAGGTGTTCGCGCGCTTCCTTGAGGTTTTGCTGCAGATCGCTGTGCCGCGCCTTTTCCGGCAGCTTGAGCATGTCTTCCCAGCATTTCACTGCCGCCGCGTAATCTTTTCGGTTGCTGGCTTCAAACGCCTGCAACCGCAGCAGCGCGGCACGCGCCGTGGCTTCGTCATTGGACATTGGCGCGGTCGGCGTGATTTGAATTTCGTCGGCCTTGTAAACAGGCGTATCCAGCTTTTCGGCGGCTCGAATCTTCGGCGTTGGCGTCTGGGTCTCAACCGGGCCCTGGTTGAGAATCGGGGGCCCAATATCTACCTGCGAACTACTGTTGGCCGCATCCACGGCTACGGTGGGGCGCGTCGTTGGGACAATGCTGGCACGCTGCGTTGTCGGCTGCGTCGAAGGCAACTCGGCAATCGATGGTCGGGTGGCCGGCGTCGACTGGTTGTTCAGTAAAGTTGGCTTGGCCACGAGGTTCGGATCGGCATGGTCGACTGCTGGAACCGTCTCGATCGGGTCGTGACGGGCATCGTCGAGCGCCACCGGATCCTGATGCTGATCGCTGGTCAATCGGCCACCCTGTTCGCCGGAGGGGCGCACCAATTCGTGCCATTCCGACTTCACCCAGCGCTGGACTTTGAAAAAGCTCTTCTGATCGAAGAGATAGAGCCCGCATGCGGCGAGGATTAAAAGGGCTACTGCGATGATTGAAGCGGCCAGCACCGGCCGGCGTCGGCGCTGCCTGCCATTGTTGTTCATGCCAAAGGCCGCGAACTCGAGGCTGCCGCGATGATCGGCCATCTCGATCATTTCAACTTTTTCGGAGCCCTTGGCTGACACCGCGGTGGAAAGATCGACGACCTGGCGGGAACTTGTCGGCCAGGACATCGCTGCCGGGGCGGGGTTTACATCCGCGCCAGTGCGCTCGACCAGCGCGTCGGGATTCAGCGGCGGATCCTGCAGGCGCTTGCACTCTGGGCAAACCTTGGCGGTTTTAATGATTTGTCCGCCGCATCCCCAGCAGAGGCCAAACTCACGGCTCACGCCCTTTACCTTGGATGCATAGCGCCAGAGTTGATGCGTCGTTGGGCCGCGCATAATGCTGCGCGGCGTGACCCGGCCTTTGTCGATCAGCGAAACCAGTGTCTCAAAGTTCATCCCCGGGGCCGACGGATTGCGATGCTGGAGCACCGACCACGGGCCAACCTTAGAACGGGTGGCCTGGCGGGTGCCGGGCGTATCTTCCATGCCGCACCTGGGGCAGGCGAGATCGCCCTTCTGGTTGATCTGGCCGCAGAATGGGCAGACGGCCTTGAGCATCTCCGCTTTACGGAGATCGGCCGCGGCGTCGTTCAAATGCGTGGTGGTGTCTTCTGACATATGGCACATCCCACCCGGGAAAGCGCGACGCGTATGTATTGCCAAAACAGGACCGGCATCCGTGCCGGGAACTTCCGTCATACATACAGTTATTGGCCCGGGGAGCCTTATTGTCCTCGGTCCTTTTGAAATTGCAATTGAATGTCGGCAGACAAATATGCACGGCTGGAGAGTCTCGAAGTGCGCATTTCATGCATGGGTGTGCACTTTCAATGTACTGTGTTGAAGGGACTGCTTCGGGGGCGTATTTTATAAATCACTATGGAGAATCAGCTTAGATGTTTTCGAATCGGGGCATCATGCATGCTCTTAGTGATGTCATGGAGCAACAGGCTCCCGGCATTCATTAAGAAGGGATTGGCAGATGCTCACCGCACCCCACGCTTTTTCATGTCCAATTTGTAATGCGGCCCAGCCGCCAGTGACTGAGGATTGTCCGCAATGTCGTGCGTCGGCCGAGGGGCGTGACCGGCTTTGGGCGGTGGAATTTGCAGCACGTCATTTTTCCGAATTGGCGGCCGCCCAGCGGATCGACGTCGTCAGCGGCTCGAAGATCGCACACGACTATTTGCAGGCGGTTGCGCAGATTCGCGACGCGGTGAGAACGGGAAAAGAGCCAGCGGCGGCGGGGGGGCCGCCGGCTTCCGATGCCTGCGCCAATTGCGGACTTCAGATTGATGGTGGGACGCGCTTCTGCGCACGCTGCGGATCGCCGGCAGATGGCGTGGCGGCGACCACGCTGCGCTATCTGCTTTTTGTCGATCGCGAAATTACCCGGCATGTGAAGGATGGAAGGCTGGCCTGGCCAACCGGTCAGGTGCTGCAGGCGGATATTCGAAATCGCATGGCGGAGTTGAAGCGCCGTGTTGAGACGCGCACCGATGTGAAAGCGGTTATGCCGCCGCCGCTGCCGGCTGGGATGAACGCAGAGCCTCCGCCTGTTCCGAGCCGGGCGGTCCATGACGTCGCGCCGCCATTGCCGTTCCCATCGATGACCGGCGGACGCAACGTGCAGGAGCGGCAGCCGAACATTACATCCAAGCGCGAGCGGCGCGGGCTGATGGAGATTCTGCTCGACAGCCGGACGATTCACTGGATGCTGATGGCCGGCGGATCATTGCTGGCGGTGGGGCTGGTGATCTGGCTGGCGAGCCTGGGGGTTTTCAGAAATCCGTGGGTGGTTGCGGGGACACTGGGGATCGCAAATCTGGCCTGCCTGGGCGGCGGATTCGCCGTCATTCGAGCCAAGCGATATCCGCTGGCGGGACGCGGGCTCACCCTTCTCGCATGCCTCGTGATGCCGTTGAACCTCTGGTTCTATCAGCGGCACGGATTGATGACGATTGATGGACATCTCTGGCTGGGCGCGCTGGTGTGCTGTGCGATTTACGCACTTGCGGCGCTGGTGCTGGAGGATGTGACTTTTGTGTATGTGTTCCTCGGCGGGGTGGCGATGACCGGCCTCTTGATGCTGGCCGACATGCACCGCTTTCAGGAAATCGCCGCGCCGGCGGCGTGGCTCGTCGTGCTGGGCGTTGCCGCCATTCACGTCCACCATCTCCTGACCGACGCCAATGAGGGGCCGTTCTCGAGAAAGCAGTTTGGCCGGGCCTTCTTTGTCTCCGGGCATGTTGTGCTCGGCGCTGGACTGGCGCTTCTGCTGGGCGGCCAATTGAGCGGCTGGTTTTACATGCCGCTCATGCGGCTCTGGGGCGTCGATGGGCCGCCGGTGATCGTCAGCGAGCAACCGCTGAAGCTGATGGCGACCGGTCTGACGCTTGTCGGTACTTACGCCTACATCTACTCCAGCGTCGTCGCCAAGCGTCGCAGCGGTTTCATTTTCCTCGCGGCACTTGCATTGATCTGGTCGGAAGGGCTTGCCATTGAGCTGATGCACCTTGGGCAACATCCCGGTGCGTTGCTGATTGTGCTCGCGCTGACGGCGCTTGCGATCAATATCGGCGGGAAGGCCTGCGGGCAGGGAACGCCTCTTGGCCGGGCAATTGATCGGCTTGGCCTCGGGATGATGCTTTTGGCGGCCGTGTATGGCGTGGCGCTCTTCCTGCGGTCGACCATGTTTGGTTTGGCGGGCTATTCCGGCGGCTGGGATTACGTGGCCGGGTTGTTCGTGCTGGCGGCCGCCGGGAGAACGAGCGGATGGCTCAGCCATCGCCGCAACGATTCCGGGTTGGCCCGCGTGTATGTGCAGCTTTCGGTGCTGAGCGGATTGGCCGCGATCAGCTCGATGTTGTCGATGCTGGGTTGGAGCGGCTGGGAACGTCAGGTGCCGGTGATGATGCTTGCTCCGCTGGCGCAGCTGATTCAGGCGAGGCTGGGTGGATCGGGCGCGGGGAAGAACGGTTGGCGCTCGCTGGAAGTGGCGGCACATGCCGTGGCCGGCGTGCTGCTGCTGGTTGCGCTTCCGCACGGGCTGACTGACAGACTCGATATCGTCGTCGGGAGCAGCGCCAATCTTGTGCTGGCGCTGGTGGCAATTGAAGCGGCCGTGTTCTACGCGATCGCTTCCATCGGCCGGGCGAATGCTTCGAGTGTTTATGTGACGGCCGGCATGCTCTGCGGGGCGGCCTGGCAGTTGATGAACTATCGCAGCTACACCACGGAGACTTATGTGCTGGTCTTCGCGGCCATCGGCCTCCTCCTGTTGACCATCGCCCGCCTGGCGGGATGGGAACGCAATTCGGCGAGCCCGATGCGCAACGCGCTCTCCAAGTCCGGCCGGGCCGTGACGACGCTGGCGCTTGGCGCGGGAATGATGCTGGGGCTGTCGCGGCTTGGCGTTGGCGACATCCACTGGCGTCTGGTGCGCCTGCTGGGTGGGCAGACAACGGTTGCCCTTCTGGCGGCGGCGCTGGTACGAACCGGCCCGTGGCGGCGCATCTTCGTGATTGCGGCCGGCATCAACGGCGTGGAAGGATTGATCTGCCTACAGGCGCTCGGGCATTTGAGTCCTTCGCAGAAAGTGGAAATTCTGCTGGTGACGATCGGCGCACTGCTGCTGATCACCGGCCACATCGAGTGGTATCGCGAGCAGAACCGCAAGAGCCCGAAGGCCACTTTCGGCCTGACCTTCGGAAGCCTGCTGGTCGGCCTGCCTTTGCTGATCGCGTCGATGGTCTATCGCTTCGGATACCAGATCTCGACGGTCAATGAGATCGGCCTCGCGACGGCGGCCGTCCTGCTGCTTCTGAGCGGCGTGGCGTTTGAACTCAAATCCACCGCCATCACCGGCGGCACACTGCTGGTGCTTCACCTAGCGATGTTGCTTGTCTCCATCGGCATGCAGGCGCAGGTTGCCGTGGGCGTCTACCTCGCCTTTGGCGGCGCTGCGATCTTCGCGGTCGGCCTGCTCCTGAGCATCCACCGCGACCGCCTGCTGCAACTTCCCGAAAGAATCCGCCGGCGCGAAGGTCTGTTTCGCGTGCTTGCCTGGCGCTAGCGGAATTAACGAGCGGTGAGCAGAAGGCCTCTGGGTGCGTTGCCCGGGGGCCTTCTCATTTGGTGCGTATACTTCACACAACACCACATTGGACTCACTGGCCACACTTCAACTACTATTCAGGCACGTTCTTCGCGGGCTTTTATGGCACTGCTTTTGTCCATCACCATCTTCGTCGGCTTTGGTGCGGCGTTCGTCTATGTGAACCTTGCCGTTGGCCGGCTGGTTCGGCCGCGCGTGCCCAATCCGGACAAGGGCGAGGCTTACGAGTGCGGCGAGCCTAGCATCGGATCGAGCTGGGTTCAGTTTGATCTTCGCTTCTACATCGTGGCGCTGGTCTTTCTGGTGTTCGATGTTGAAGTGGCGCTGTTTTATCCGTGGGCCGTGGCGTACGGCAGCGCGCCGGAACTCGCGGCCACGCTTAGCAAGGATTTTCAGACCGTCATTAGTGTGTTCGACGTGCGGCTGGCCGCGCTGGTCGACATGCTTTTCTTCTTCGGTATCCTCCTTGTTGGTTTCGCCTACCTGTGGCGATTTGGTTACCTCGATTGGGTCCGCTCCGCGGCCACCACCAGCCTGAAGGTCAAGCCGACGCCCGGCGTCGATCTGCGACGCGAAGCCCGCATCGATCAGGCGGCTTAACCACGCCGAGCGCTTTCCAGATCATCCAGCGTCACGGCCACGCCTCACCGCCGCTGGGGCATTGCCTTGGCCGGCACGCGCGGCTTTGCAGCTGTTGGTCGCTGCGTTGACGTGTTCGTGGCCGATGCATTGCCGGGCGGCAGGTTTCGGGCTGGCGCGGTGCGCGATGTATTACTTGCCAGCGCGCTTCGTGACGCTTCACTTGTTCCGGGCTGCCGCCCACCTTTCTCGTCGGCCTTTTTCTTTGCCCAGAACTTTGCCCGCCTGGTGCGCACTTCGTCGCTTACCGGGTTGGCTTTGATCCACTGGGCCGTTTCGTGAAGCATGCGGAAGAACTCCACGAAATCTTCGCTGTAGATGTACAGCCGCATTTTGCGGATCTCGCCGGTGGACTCGTCTCGTTTTCCTTCGGTCAAGACCAGAAACTGATTGGCGTTTCCGGCTTCCTTGATCTGGGCCGCGTAGGTGCGCGGGCCGACGGATTTGAAGAACTTCTGGAAGAGAATCGGCGGCTCGGGTTTCGTGGCCTGCGATCGAACGGGTTCTGATCCTGATGTTTGGGCGCGTACCGGTGCTGTGAGCGGCATATGCTGCTCCTTTCCTGTTTTGCGATACGGGTTATGACTTCATTGCCGCATCGGCGTACTGATCTGGCTGGAGTGGGATTGACCGCAATCCCACCCCTCGCCACGCCGTTACAACAACGAGAAACGTGCGACTAGTTTGTGTAGCTGCGCAGCACGCCGATTACCACGCCTTGGATTTTCAGGCGGTTGGCTTCGACGATGCGCGGCGCCATGGTGCCGTTGGCCGGCTGGAGACGGACCTTGCCGCCCTCCTTGTAGAATCGCTTGAGCGTCGCTTCGCCGGTGTCGAGCAGGGCGACGACCTGCTCGCCGTTGCGCGGGTTGTCACGGCGCTCGATGATGACGTAATCGCCGTCGCAGAGGTGATCGTCGATCATCGACTCGCCACGCACCTTCAGCACATAGACGCCGCTGCGGCTGTGGAACATGGTTTCGAGATCGAGTTCTTCACGGTTTTCGACGGCCTCAATGGGCGAGCCGGCCGCGATGCTGCCGAGCAGCGGAAGCTTGGTCGAACGCTCTTCGTCGGGAAGCTTGCCTTCGCCGACGAGCTCCAGCGAGCGGGCCTTGTGCCGGTCGCGCTTGAGCACGCGCTTTTTCTCCAGCGCATTGACGTGTTCGAAAATGGTCACCTTGCTGGTGCCAAGCTGGTCGGCCAGCTCCTGCATCGTGGGCGCATAGCCATGGAGGTGACGGAAATTGCGGATGGCTACGATGACATCCAGCTGGCGGGGGGTGAGATTCATACGGGACTCCGTTGTTGGAACCTGGTCTTTTAAGTCAACATCAGGCCAAATGAGGTTTGGTCTATGTTTCAGGTAAACACTACCCTAACCGTGCGGAAGAGTCAACTGAATTTCCCAAAAATTTTGGGAGGTTGTTAGGTGTTTGAATTTTTGGCTTATGGGACCACGTGTGTTGGGCGTTTTGATTCAAACGGCAAAACGCGGCTGGCCGATGAATAAGGCAATGGATCTCGTGAACGCCCTCAGCGGATTGCAGCAGGCCAAGGTGATTGGCGATGTGCAGATCCGCGTTGCGCAGTAGATCCTCAGCCTGCAGCGTCAACAGGGCAACTCGGCCCTGCAACTCATTGAGGCCGCTTCGAAAGGCGTGAGCAGAGCGGGGGATGAACTGGTGGCACAGGCCACTGGGCTTGGCGGCGCGGTGGACACTTACGCGTAACCAGAAACCAGGGGGTAGGGGCTTTGGGGTTAGAAAGCCGGTCCATACCCACTCTTCGCTCAATCACAAATCGGGAGCAAGAAATAGTAGTGAGTGGTTTTGATTGGGACATTTCGGGACATCTGATTATGTGGGTCGAGGTGCTCGCAGTGCGCGAAAAAATGAGTTTGGGGTGCATGGAAATCGAGGGGTGGGATGCAAGTGCTTTTCTGGAATATGTTTGTATTTGCGTCGCGATTGAATCCGGGCGAAAAAACCGACCCCACGCCGAGGGAGACGTGTTCCTGCATTATGTAGCTGCATTCCCAGAGGGCCGCTGTTGCGATGAGGAGCACGACCGAGAGGAGAGCGAGGGCGTTGAAGTGGTGATGAAAGGGGCGGCGCACGGGGGCAATAGAACAGCGTGAAGCGGGGAGGTTCGTCCGTAGGAGTGTTGGTTGTATTGAGGACCGTGTGGGTTGGGGAGGTTATTGGTGGGCAGTGCACACGCTACGTTGTGGACAATTTGGTGTCGTTCGGTTCTCTATTTTCTGATTGTATCGCGGTAGGGTCTGGTTTGTCTTTGCATGGTTCTTCGTGGGCGAGTCCAGATCCTTCGCAGTAGCTCAGGATGACAGGATGGAGAAATGCCCATGCGAATCGTTTCGCTTTTGCCGAGTGCCACAGAGATGGTTTGTCTGCTGGGGTTGCAGGACCAGCTTGTTGGGGTGACGCATGAGTGCGATTTTCCGGCGGGGGTTTCTTCGATTGCGAAGGTGACGCGGACGCTGATTCCGGCTGATGCGAGTAGCGCGGCGATTGATGTGATGGTGCGGGAGCGGGTGGTTGGGCGACGGCCACTTTATGAACTGGATGTGGCGATGCTGGCGGCGCTGGGGCCGGATTTGGTTGTGACGCAGGCGCTTTGCGATGTGTGTGCGGTGGATGAGCGGGAGGTGAGGGCGGCGGCGTGTGCGATGCCGGGGCGGCCGAGGGTTTTGAATCTGGAGCCGGTTTCGCTGGAGGGGGTGTTTGAAGCGATTGGGGAGGTGGCGCGGGCGGCCGGGGTGGTGGAGGCGGGAGTTGCTGTCGTTGACGGGTTGCGGCGACGGGTGCGGGAGGTTACGGCGCGTGCGGCGGGGATTGTGCATCGGCCTTCGGTGGTGTTTCTGGAATGGCTGGACCCGTTGTTTTGCGCGGGGCATTGGAATCCGGAGTTGGTGCGGCTGGCCGGGGGTGAGGAGCGGATTGGAGTGGCCGGGGAGCGGTCGCGGCGGATTTCGTTTGAAGAGGTGGCGGAGGCGGATCCGGATGTGATCTTCATTGCTTGTTGTGGGCTTACCATAGAGCGGGCGCTGGTGGATTTGCGGGCACTGCGTGGGAGGGAGGAGTGGGAGGGGTTGCGGGCGGTTCGGGAGGGGCGGGTTTTTGTGGCGGATGGGTCGGCGTATTTCAATCGGCCGGGGCCGCGTTTGGTGGAGAGTTTGGAGATGGTTCACAATTGCATTGTGGGTCTTGGAACGGCGTCCCCTCACTGCTTTCGCCATGTTCCTATACAATGATTAAATGCCATCATCCCAGGTGAGGCGTCCCGAACATGCCTTTCAAATAATCGGGCTTGCCTTGTTGATGGCTATATCGATTGCCTGGCACCTCTTCTGTGGACGTCGGGGCATTATTCCGCTTGATCACTGCATTGTTTATGACGGCGCATACCGGCTTTGCCGAGGGCAGGTAATCTATCGGGATTTCTTCTCTTCCACCGGTCTGGTCCCGATGCTGATGCAGGTTCCCTTCTTCAACCTCCTCGGATTTACATGGTTTTCCTACGTCCTACATGCCGCGCTCACCACCGGCGCAGTCGTACTACTCAGTTACCGGGTCCTCAGGCTGATGGGCGGATCCGTGAACGCTTCGATGTTCTTTGGGCTACTTAGCGCATCGACAGGGCCGATTACCTTCGGCGTGCCATATCTGGAATCGTACGGTTACTTTTTCCTCCTGATCGCCATGTGGTCAATTCTCGAGGCAGCGGCAAAACCGCGTGGCGTTGCGTGCTGTAGTTTGTGGATTGCAAGCGGGACTGCACTCGTATTGAGCTTTCTGTCGAAGCAGAATCCG
>JBBRHH010000065.1:0-16304 GCA_038222915.1 Tepidisphaerales bacterium | reverse complement strand
GGCCGTTCTTCGAGGAGTTTTTGCAGGACGCCGTTGCGGAGGAGGTTGGCGATTTCGAACCAGTGGCCGACGGGGTGGAGGCACTGGAGAGGGACGTTGTCGGTGTAGTCGTTGCCTTCGCCGGCTTCGGTGGCCCAGTTGATGAGGGCGGCGTGGAGGCTTTCGCGGACTTTCTGCTGTTGCTGGTCGAGCATTTTTTGCGGCATTTCTTCCCAGGCGAAGCGGAGGTCGCGGACCATGGGGATCATGCGGAGGCCGATGGCGTGGCCGGGCGAGAGGCAGAGGGGTCCATTGTAATTGTAGTTATTACAACTATTGAGATAGCTTTCGATGGGTTCGTGGGTGAGGTAGCTGGTGGTGACGATGTGGGCGGGGAGGGTTCCGGAGAGGCGGCCGATGCGGCGGCTTTTGGCGAGGTGGGTTTCCACGAAGGTGCGGAATTTCCCACCGAGTTTGCAGAAGGGGTGGAGGGCTTTGACGACGCCTGCGCCTTGCGTCCAGCGGCTGCCGACGCCTGCGGCGAGGCTGACCACGCCGACCGCGCCGGACTTGAGGGCGTCGAGGCCGATGGCGCGGAACTTGTCTTCAATGCCGGAGGTGGTGTCGATGACGTCGTCGGCGCGGACGTCCTGGATGTCGGTGCTGGCGGGGAGGCGGTTTTGGGCGAGGCCGATGCGGCCATCGTGGAGGTGGGCGCGGATCCATTCGTGCTGCTGGCGGTCGAAGCCGAATTTGTCGAGGAGGCCGGTGAGATCGGCCTGGCCGGTCTGGGTTTGGGGGCGTTCGAAGAGACGGTCGAAGAGTGTTTCGACCATGCCGCCGAGTTCGGGGCGGCTGCGGCAGGCGACGGCGAAGCGCTCAAGCTCGGCGCGCTTGGACCGGGTGAGCTCGCGGGGATTTTTGCGGAGGGTCTGGGGGACCATCATCGCGTAGTAGGAAGCGGGCATGAGGGCATCTTCATCGCGCAGCAACTCAGCGAAGGTGCCGTGGGGATTGATCTTGAAATCGTAGACGACAGGTTCCATGGCGAAGGGGAGGGCGTGCTTCAGATCGCGGCGGACCTGGCTCATCATGTCCTGGAGGAAGGTTTGCGCCTCGGCCTTGCGATGGGGGGCGACGATGAAGCCCATGCCGCCGCCTGACATGCCGCCGAGCATCCAGAAGCCCCAGAAGTCCGCGCCGAATTTCGCCTTGGTGTTTTGAATGAGGGTTTCGGTGTAGTAGTTGCTGGCCCAGGGGATGATGGTTTGGAGGGGGCCGAGGAAATTGCGGGTGGTGGCGCTGCCGATGGCGGGGAGATCGCCTTTTTGTAGTGAGGCGAGGATCTCGTCGAGGATGGTTCCGGCCTGGCCGCGGGCGATCCATTCGGCTTCGGAGCGGAGGAGGTATTTTTCGGTGACCATCTCGAGGATGGGGCCGACGTTCTGGGCCATCCCGCCGTGGACGAGGACGAGGCTGTCCTGGAGTTGCTGGCGGGTTTTTGGGGAGGCATCCGTTTGATTGAGAATTCTATGATTAGGCAATAAGCGGCCGCGGCTGACGCCGTGCTCAGGGTCGCCTTCCATTGCCGGTGCGCCCTGGATGAGTTTCATGCCGGGCCAGACGCCGCCGGAGTCCTGCCAGCCGCCGCCTGAGCCGCCGAGCCATTCGCCAAGGATGGCGCGGGCGGCGACGAGGCGACGTTCGTTCTCTTCGAGCTCGCCGGTGAGGGATTTGGCCTGGCCGGTGGCGCGCATGCAGGCGGAGATGAGGGAGCCGAGGAGATTGGTGGAGACGGCAAGGCGGGAGCCTTTGGGGATGTTGTTAACGCTGCTGACGATTTCGAGGCCGAGACCTGGGCCGACCATGCGGGTGAGGAGGTCGGCGAGGCTTTGGCCGGAGCCTTCCATGCCGGGGGGGATGATGCCGGAGGCGATGACGGCGGCTTTGAGGAGGCCGAGGTAGTCTTTGGCGAAGTCGAAGACTTCCTGGAGGCTGGTGATGTCGGCTCGTGCGCCGAGATCAACGCTGACGAGACGGAGGACGGATTCGTCGATGACGCGGAGGTAGGCTTCGACGGGGGGCTTGGGGGAGGCGTCGCGGCCATGGACGGCGAGATCGATGGAGACGTTGAGGACGCGCGCGCCTTCGGGGTAATCCATGCCGAGGAAGAAGATGTCGCTCCAGCCGCTGTGGGAGAGATCCATGCGGACGGGGGTTTTTTCGCTGAGGATGGGGAATGCGCCGTCGCCGCCGCGCTTTAATAGTTCGGGGCGGATGGTGAGGGGTTGGTCGGCGGGGTGGCCGATGCGGAACATCCACTGGTTGCCGCGGGTGGAGCGGACGCTGCGGCGGACCTGGTTGGCGAGGGTTTGGAAGGCGAGCTCTTTGTAGGCGGAGGCGAGGGCACTGCAGATGCCTTCGTTGGGGCCCATGGATTTTTCGGCGCTTTGGAAGACGTCGACGGCCTCTTCGAAGCGGCGCTGGAGGAGATGGTTGTAGCCGTCGAAGGGAACGAGGCCACGGGCGCTGGGGTTGAGCGTGGGAGGGAGATGGAAGCGGTGGATGGCGTAGAGGAAGAAGAGGGCGCGGACGCGTTGATAGAGGTTGTCGGTGTGACGGCGGAAGGCGTCGAGGTCCTGGCATTCGGCGAGGAGCTGGGCGGTGGAGGCGGTGCGGCAGAAGGCTTCCAGCGGCGTATTGCGAACGGCCGGGTCGTCGGAGGTGATGATGGGGAGGAGGGTGGACATTTTGGGAATTTAGGCTGGGGCCTGGGAGCGTTCGCGATTGGCGAGGAGTTCGATGAGCTGGGTGAGGATTTCTTCGCGGTCTTTGCCTTCGAGGGCGAGGGCGAGCTGCGCGGTGAGCAGGCCATATTTTACGCCTATGTTGTGGCGTTTGCCCTGGAGTTCGGCGGCAAGGTAGCGTTCGCGGGCGGCGAGGAGGGCGAGGGCGGGGGAAAGCTGGACGGAGTGTTTTCCTTCGGCCTGGCGGACGAGGGTTTCGAGGTGTTCCATGACGGCGGGGGTGAGGACGTGCATGCCGAAGAAGCAGAGGTAGTGGCCGGCGCGGAGGCCTGGGACGAGGAGTTTTTGCTCGGCTTCGGTGGGAGTGGGTTTTTCGACGACGGCTTCGACTTCGTAGAGGTTGGCGACGTTCTGGACGCGGCGGCCGCCGACGGTGCCGTAGTAGGGGAGGACGTTTTCGCGGGTGGACTGGACGGCGGAGACGGCGCAGGACTGGGCGGTGGCGACATCGACGAGCTGGCGGGCGCAGCGGCGCTCGCCGCCGTGGACGTAGAGGTGGTCGCTGACGAGGTGGAGGAAGGGCTCATTGGCGACGAAGGACTTTGCGCACCAGAGGGCGTGGCCGTAGCCGAGGGGGGCGGGTTGCTCGATGAAGCTGAGCATGCGTGCGCGGCCGGCGGCGGCTTCGGCGTAGGGGGTTTGGTCGCCGGGGGCGATGACGACAGCGATATCTTCGATGCCGGCGGCGACGGCCTCCTCGACGATAATCTGGAGGGCGGATTTCTGGACGCCGTCGGCGTCGACGAGGGATTGGAGGGGGAGCTTGCGCTGGGCGCGTCCGGCGGCCGTGATGACAGCTTTTTTTATCTTCATAAGTTCAGGGGGTTTGGGTGATACCGCTCCATGGGGAGAGGATGCACGGTAGTTGGGGGGACGTCAACTCGGGGGGTGGGAGCGGGCGGTATGAGGGGTGATGAAGGCGGATTGCAGAATGGGGGAAGGGTGCCGGATGGGCGGCTTTTTTGGGCGCGAAAGGGAATTTTCCTTCTCGAGAAGGGCGGCGGGAAACGTAAGTAATTTTCTGTCCGATGGTTGTGAGTATTTTGCGGCTTGGCACTGGGTAAAAAACGCCCCCAAACCAACCCCCAATCCTCCCCAGAATCTCCCCGTTTTGACCCCAAACCGACGTAAAATCGCCCCGTTTTGACCCCGAAATCGCACCAAACCGACCTAAGTCGTGGAGGACAGACCAGCGCGACGGTGGGCGGACCTTTTCGGGAGATAGCTGTGTTTTTGAGACCAAAACGAGCATTTTGGGTTCGTTTTGTATTTTGCGGGATGGAGTGGGGCCGGATGCCGGCCGGTCTTCGCTGTCAGAAGGTCTCTGCCTTGGGAGGCATTGATGATCCCCTTCCGATGATGTCATTCCGCCTTAAAGCTTACGCTAGGTCGGCGTGATGTCAATAGTAATGTTCGGTTATTACTAACGATGTTTCCAGTTTCCACGCTGGCGACATCCTATACTTGGCTCGTATGAGATCATTAGCTGAGATACAGGCTGCGGCTGAGTCGCTGCCAGTGGAGCAAAAGCAGGAATTGCTCTTGTTCCTCGCTGAGCGACTGCGAGCAGCCGGGGCGGGATTGCCTGAGCCGCGCGAAATATCCCGCGCGGAATTGGAAGCTTGGATGCGGGAAGACGCGGCGGATATGAAACGCTTCAGGGCTGGAACGTGAGCAGGGTATCAGTTGGGACTTGCGCGGCGATCGGAGCGGTTCATTAGTTCGTTCAACTCTTGCGCGAGTTTTTGGGCTAGGGGTTTTCTTTCGAAGCTTTCCACTATCTTCTGGTCTGGTTTTCGGGTCGGGCGTTTTTGGATTTTTTGGGTGTACGCTTTGATCAGGATTTGGGCGGCGGCTTCTGTGTCGTCGCCTGGGGTTGCGTCGCCGGCGTTGGCTTGTTGGATAAAGTTTTTCATGTCGCCGGCTGGGCCCATGCTTAGGATGGGGCGCTGGCTGCCTAGATATTCGTAGGTTTTGCCGGGGACGATCAGGGCTGGGCCGCCGTCTAACGGGGTGTGGTTGGGGAGGAATAGTAAGTCGGCGCTTTGGAGCCAGCCTACAGACTCTGTGTGGGTGCGGTAGCCGAGGAGCCTGGACATGCGGGCGGCTGGGGAGGACTCGACCATTTGGCGGTCGTTTTCGGTTACTTCTCCTACCAGAACCAACTCTAACTTTCCTTCGGGGATTTGGCCTGTGGATACTGCTTTTTGCATTGCCGCTAAAAGGTATCTGGGGGTGCGGGTCCAGAGGTTGATGGGGCGGCGGGGGCATTTTAGTTTGTTGATGAGGCCTTTGCCGGCGTAGAGGTCGTCCCATGTTTTGGCCATCTCGGAGTGGAACATGCCGGTGTGGACGATGCGGAGAACATCGGGTGGGGCCGGATCGATGGTGCTGTGGCCGAAGTCGTCGGCGTCGAAGCCGTTGGTCAGGGAAATCACCTTTGTTTCGGGGCGGAAGCGGAAAGATTCTTCCGCGGCGCGCTTCGACTCGGGCGTGTTCATGATGACCAGGTCGGCTGCGAGCATGGCTCGGCGCATGGCGGCCCAGTCGCGCCAGGCGTGCCAGCGGGTTTGGTAGATCTTGGTTTCGTCCATGGCCCAGGGATCACGGAGGTCGAGGATGAGGGGGAGGCGGGTGAGGTGTTTGAGGCGGATGCCGGCCTCGGCGGAGGTGAAGGGGGACATGGTGACGAAAATGGCCGAGGGGTGGTGCTCGTGGTAGAGCTCCATGGCGAGGCGGACGGCGGGGTCAACCCACCAACCCATGGGATCGGTGGCGGTGAATTTCTGGCGGAGGCGCGATTGGTAGCGCTCAAAGTTGCGGCGCTCGGCCGGGGTGAGGGCGGTGTAGCGGACGACCGCGCCCTCGGGGAGGTCTTTGAGCAGGGTGGGGTCCTGCATGGTGGTGACGAAGTCGGCGGCGGTTCCGCCGTTGGCGACGACGAGCGGATTCCATCCGAATTGCGGGAGGTATTTGCAGAATTTAAGCGGGCGCTGAACGCCTGCGCCGCCGCGCGGGGGGAAGAGGTAGGAGAGGAAGAGGAGGGACTTGGACAATACGGTTCCTTATGCGGAGCGGGACTTTTCGCCGAGTCGGCGAATGAGGTTTGCGTAGGCCTTGCCGACGAATTTTGGCATGTGACGCAGGAGTCCGCCGGTGCGATAGCGCATAGTCTTTGGAGCGAGGTCGTGCTGAAGGAGGGCAGTGTAGCCGTTGGCGCTTGCGCCTTCTCGCATCAGTTCCTCCTGGAGGAGGAGGATCTGAAGACGGATGCGGTTTTCCATGATGGTACGGGTTTCGGCATCGGTGATTTCGGGGAGGTGTTTTAGGTTGAGGCGGAGGTTGCTGGCGAGAGCCGTAGTGGAATATTTGGGGAGGTTGTCGCGGTGGATGCGGTTGCAGGCGAGGCCTTCCTGGGTGTAGACGAAATCGTAGTTGCGGGAGGTGCGGTACCAGAGGTCCCAGTCTTCGCCTACCGGAAGATTCAGGTCGAAGTCGCCTAGAGATTCGATTACGGAGCGGCGAATGATGACGCCGCTGGTTTGGAAGGGCATGTGGCGGATGAGGGTGTTGAAGGGGCGGGGGAGGAGGCCTTCGCGGGGTTCAGCGGGGAGGCCGGTGTCGCGGTGTTTGATGACGTTGTCGTCGGGGTCGATGACGACGATCTGGCAGAAGCCGAGGCCGGCGGAGGGGTGGGAATCGAGAAGGCGGTGGGTGGTGGAGAGGAAGGTGGGACGCCAGAGGTCGTCGCTGTCGATGAAGGCAAAGAGGTCGCCGGTGGCGAGTTTCATGGCGGTGTTTCGGGCTTTGGGCGCGCCGCCGTTGGATTGCTGGTGGTAGAGGAGGTTGATGCCCTGAGCGGCGAGGAGGGTTCTTTGCAGTTCGATGATTTGGGCGGTGTTGTCGGTGCTGCCATCATCTACGACGACGACTTCGATGGGGCGGTAATCCTGGGCGGCGACGCTGGCGAGGGCGCGGACGAGAAGAGCGGCGCGGTTGTAGGTGGGGATGATGGCTGAGATGAGCTGCATCGGATCGGTTGACGTGAATGCGATGTCAGGCTTCTTCAGGATCCACGATGGTGGCCTCGGGGTGGGCCGCGCGGCGGCGTTCGAGCGCATCATTCATCCAGCCGGCGATGAGGGAGACTTCGTGCATGAGGGAGAATTCGGCTTCGGCTTTGTTGCGGGCGGCCTGGGCCATTGCGCGATATTCATCGGTAGAGAGGTCGATGAGTTGTTCCATGCCGTTGGCAAGGGCGGCGGCGTCGTCGGCATCGACGAGTAGGCCGGTGCCGGGGGAGACTGCTTCGTGGAGGCCGAGGATGTTGGTGGAGAGGGCGGGGAGGCCGCAGGCCATTCCTTCGCGGAGGGACATGGGCATGCCGTCTCGGTTGCCGTCCTTGGCGATGACGCAGGGGAGGATGGAGCAGTCCTGCTGGGGGAGCCATTCCTGAAGGAAGGAGGCGTCCTTTCGGCCGAGGAGTTGGAAGACGTCGCCGATGTATTGTTCGGTGATGCGGCGTTCGAGTTGTTCGCGCTGGGGGCCTTCTCCGACGATCTGGACGATGAAGTCGCGGCGGCGGTTGGCGAGAATGCCGGCGGCTTCGACGAGGACATGGAAGCCTTTGATTTCGACAAGACGGCCGGTGGCGGCGAAGCGGAAGGGTTTGCCGGGGTCGTGGAATTTTGGGGCGAAGGCGTCGACGTCGATGCCGTTGGCGACGACGTGGAGGTGGTCGGGGTTGAGGTTGGGAGCGAGGCGGAGGATTTCTTCCTTGTTGTAGCCGCTGACGGTGACGAGGAAATCGCACTGGCCGAGGAGCTGGGGGAAGAGGTGTTTGATGGGGTTTACGAAGATGTCGTGGGCGGCGAGGGTGACGCCCAGGGGGAGGGCGAGGAGGCGCGATGCGTGGTAGCCGAGCAGGAGTTGGCGCATGGCGAAGTGGACGTAGAGGAAGTCGAGTTTTTCGCCGTCGATCTGGTCGATGGCGGCGTCCCAGGTGAGACGGTCGATCCAGAGTTCTTCGGGCATGTCGGCGGGTTTGCGGTTGTAAACGCTCTGGAAGTTTTCGCCGTATTTTCGTTTGAGGCGCTGGCGGGAGTAGAGCTTCTGGACTTTGCGCCAGACGGGGGGATTGAGGCCGCGGACGCGGATGGTTTTTCCCTTGATGGTGTAGTTTGGATTGTTGGCGGTGGCGGGGTCTGCGCCGCCGAGGGCGATGGCGACGACTTCATGGCCGAGCGCTTCGAGGCCACGCATATCGTTGACCACGAACGTTTCACTCAGCACCGGGAAACCGGCTACAAGATACCCAATCTTCATGCGTTATCCGTTGGCTTATCTCTTACGACCATCGCGATATTGTATAAAGCACATTGCGAACGGATACACAAGCTCCATCCAACTGACAAGTTTTCGGTGCATGAAGGCGTCGAGGGTTGCGGCGTAGCGGCTGGGTTGAAGGAGGTCGCGCAGGAGGCGTCGGAAGGTGTAGGGGAAACCAAGTCGTGCGAAGCCGGAGGCGAAGCTGCCGAGGCGGCTGCTGAGTTCTTTCCATGTGTAGCTGTGGCCGTGAAAGCTCAGGGCTTCCCTGACCTGGACCATGCGGTGACCGGCCTGGAAGAGTTTGACCTGGAGGACGCGGTCTTCGATGGTTTCGCAATCACCGAAGCGGAGGTCTTCCCATACATCGCGTTTGATGGCGAGGTTGGCGCAGCTGATGGCGATGCGGCCGTAATTTGCGTCGAAGGCGATGGGGATGGAGCGCATCCAGGATTCGTGGTAGTCCCAGTAGAAGGAGTAGCCTTCGGGGGGAGTGGCCTGTTCGCCGATGGTGGCGTCGGCGGTGTTTTCGAGGATGGGGGTTACGAGTTTGGCGAGCCAATGGGGATCGGCGGGCTCGACGTCCTGGCTGATGGTGACGATGACGTCGCCGCGGCAGTTTTCGAAGAGGGTGTCGCGGGCGGCGCCGAATTTGAACTTGGCGGGGCGGTAGGGGACGACTTTTGCGCCACGGCTTGCGGCGTAGGTGTCGGTGGCGTCCCTGCTGGCGGAGTCGAGGATGACCACTTCGAAGGGCCAGGGAGTTTGTTGCGCGAGGAGGCTGTCCATGACCTGATGAAACAGCTTGCCGGCGTTGCGCGTGAGGATGCCGACGGAGACCTTCGGGAAACTTGGATTGACTTCAAAGCCCATGCGAATCTGCGGCCTCCGTGAATCGTTTTTCGGACGTTGCTTTACGCCGTCAGGGTTGTCGCGACGTGGGTCATTCTCCATCGCCGACGCGCGTACAGGGCCTGCGCCCTCAGCCAGTCGGGAGCGAAACTGCGTCCCAGGACGGTCCAGTTCCAACGTGTTCCGGGGTCGTTCCATACCGCCTCCAAAGCGAACTGGATGGACTGCAGACGGCGACCCGCCTGCAGGCATCCCTGTGCCATTCCAATCATTTGCCGGCCCCAGCGACGACGTTTGGCGCGGGGGGTTGCGAGCTGTTCCAATTCACGACGCAACTCCTCGAGGCCGGCGCCGCGCTGAAGAAGGTCCTGTCCATCTGATCGGCGCTGTCGGCTCAACTCTTTGACCATTCCATCGAGTACTGTGCTTTGCTGGTGGCGGTTGCGGAAGCTGATGGAGGCGCGCGACAGCCGGTAATACAGCAGCATTTCATCCAGTTGTGCGACGCGGTGGCGGTCGATGAGCCGCAGCCAGAGATCGTAGTCTTCCTGGTACTGCAATTCCTGGCGGTAGCCGCCGACGGCGAGCACACTTTGCCTGCGGAACATTACTGTCGGATGAGTGAAGCAGTTGAAGACCGGCAAGGTTCGGCGGATATCTTCGTCGCGGATAGGCCAGGGCGGGCTGAAGAGGGTTCGGCCGCGGGCGTCGATGTAGAGGAAGCGGGAGCCGAGGAGGTGGATGTCGGGGTTGTCGTTCATGAACGCGAGCTGGAGTCGAAGGCGGTGGGGAAGGGCGATGTCGTCGGCGTCCATGCGGGCGATGAGATCGCCGCGGGCTTCGTCGACGCCGCGATTGAGGGCGGAGACGATGCCTGCGTGGGGCTGATTGATAATGCGGACGCGGGGATCGTCGACGACGGCGAGGAGGGTTTCGGAGCCGTCGGTGCTGCCGTCGTTGATAACAAGGAGCTCGAAGTCGGAGGTGTCCTGGCTAAGGACCGATCGCAGCGACGCCAGCAAATAGCGGCGCGCATTGAAGACCGGCATGAGAACAGTCACAGGAACGCGGTGCGACACGGCGGCAAACCCCAGTACTGGTTGTCCTCGTTAGGAACTTACGCCGACGCTGTCCGGCTGGCGCAGAGCGCCATTGCCGGCGTGCAACTCGGCTGGAGTTTCTTGCGGCCCGGAATTCACGGCTTCCCACGTGTGTGTCAGGGCAAAGACGCCTGGAACAGGCCGTTCTTCGCTGATGACAAAGCGGATGCGGGGGATGACGTCGAGGGCCAGACCATCGCCCTCGGAGACAGAGATTCGGAGGCCAAACACGTTGGGCTCGATGAGCATGGTGTCGATCTTGAGATCGACGTAGCCGTCGCCCTCGAGATCGGCAAGTTGGACCTTGTCGTGTTTGGTGTTGAAGACGGTGGCGAGGAAGTCGTCGGCGGCCCACATGAGCTCCACGACGAAGGTGGGCTTTTCGATTCGGCGGGTGGTCTTGTAGGCGATGCGGACGGTCATGGGCTGGCCGGACCCGATGGTCTCGGTGATGTTGCCCTTGGAGTCGTGGAGGGTGATGCCTTTGAGCTTGATGCCGGTGGGGCCGCGGTCTTTGTATTGTTCGGCGGTGCGCTTGTCCTGTTCGTTTTTGATGCGATCGCTGACGGTTTGATAGTATTTTTCGAGGACCTTCTGGGTTTGGCCGTGCATCTGCATTTCACCTTTGTAGAGCATGACGGTTTGCTCACAGAGGTTGCGGACTTCGTTGAGGTTGTGGCTGACGAGGATCATGGTGACGCCGTTTTTACGCATGGCTTCCATGCGGGCGTGGCAGCGGCTGCGGAACTCCATGTCGCCGACGGCGAGGACTTCGTCGACGAGGAGGACGTCGGGTTCGATGTAGGCGGCGACGGCGAAGCCGAGTCGGACGGCCATGCCGGAGCTGTAGCGTTTGACGGGTGTGTCGATGAATTCACCGACGCCGGAGAATTCGACGATATCGGCGAATTTGGCCTGGAGCTCCTTGCGGGTCATGCCGAGGATGCGGCCGTTGAGGAAGACATTTTCGCGGCCGGTGAGGTCGGGGTGGAAGCCGGCGCCGACTTCGATGAGAGCGGAGAGGCGGCCTTTGACGCTAAAGTTTCCGCTGTCGGGGCGAAGGATGCCGCTGAGGAGTTTGAGGGTGGTGCTTTTTCCGGAGCCGTTGGGGCCGATGATGCCCATGGATTCGCCGCGTTTGAGCTGGAAGGAGACGTCCTGGACGGCCCAGAACTGCTTGCCTTCCAGGGCGGTGGCGTCGAAGGCTTTCTTGCCGCGAAACAACTTTTTGGCCATCGCGGGGAGGAAGTCGCGGAGGCTCGTGTGTTGCTCGCCGCGCGAGAACTTTTTGTAAATGTGATCGAAGGTGATGACCGGTTCGCTCATGATATCAGTGGTGAGGGGTCGGGGTTTACTCGTTGGGGTTCAGTGGTCGGTCCAGTGTTCAGGGTCAGACGTACTCCGCGAATTTGAATTCGGCTTTGTGGAAGGCGGTCCAGCCGGCGAAGAAGGTGACCAGGGCGATGATGGCGCTGATGAGGAGGCCGGTGGCGTTTTGCAGTGGGCGGCCCATGAAGCAGTCGCGGAACGATTCGATAATGGGGATCATGGGGTTGACGGCGGGGATCCACTGGAGGGCGGGGTAGTGCTCAAATTTGATCGGGTACATGACGTTGGTTGCGAAGAACCAGAGCTGCAGGACGAAGGTCATGATGTATTTGACGTCGCGGAAGAAGAGATTGGACATGGAGAGAATGAGGGAGAGGCCGGCGACGAAGAGGATTTCGATGATGAGGACGACCGGAATGAGAAGAAGCATCGGGGTGAGATGAACGTCCTTGGAGGCGGTAATGAGAAAGTAGATGTAAACCGGGATAAAGACGGTCATTGCGATGCCGAAGTCGACGAGGGAGGCGACGACGGAGCCGAGGGGGAAGACTTCGCGGGGGAAATAGATCTTGGTGACGAGACGACTGTTGCGGGTGAGGCTTTCGATGCTCATGCCGACGCCGCTGGCGAAGAATGTCCATGGGATGACGCCGGAGAGGACGAAGAGGAAGTAGGGGTCGCTGACTTTCTTGGCCATGTCAGCGCCGCCGAACTTGAAGATGGACCAGAGGACGACGGCCTGGATAAGGGGCATCATAAATGCCCAGAGGACGCCCATGACCGACTGTTTGTATCGGACGCGGATGTCGCGCCATGCGAGCATGCCGAGCAGGCCGCGGTACTTGCCTAGTTCGAGGAACATTTCTCCGGTCATACAACTCACCTCACGCCCCAGAACGTTCAAATTCTCATATCAACTAGCGCACCATCGACCATTTGGAGCGGTTCGTTGACCGCCATGGCCGTTCAGTCTGAATGGTATGCCGCTGCCTTATCGTTATCGGACGACCCGGCGGACAAAGTCCACCAGAGCCCCCAGTCAGGACAAGCATACTCACAAATGGGTTGGTGCAAAGGTGATATTTTCGGGGATTGGGGAAATGAGTCTTTATAAGTTGTCGCATGTGCATACGTTATTGGTCTTTAGGTGGCCGTCCCACTATGTTTCTCGCCTTGCTTGCCCGCCAAGGGCGTTTTTTGGTTTTTGAGAAGGAAACGGAACTGCCATGCGATCTATTTGTGCAATTCTGCTGCTGTGTGCTGCTGTTACAACGGACGTTGCTCTAGCTGATCAGGTCATTTTCAAGAATGGCGACAAGCTGACTGGAACGATTGGAAGTCTTGATAGCGGCAAGCTTACCATCGTTACGAAGGTGGCCGGCGAGGTGAAGGTGAACCTTGCGGACGTGCAGACTTTCTCGAGCGATGGGCCGGTGGAGATACATTTGAAGGACGGGACGGTCATCCATCAGAAGATTGCCAATGGCGATCCGGGGAGTGTTGCGGTGGTGGCAGGTGGGGCGCTGCAGCCGCAGCAGGTTTCGCTGGCGCAGGTCGATACGATCAATCCGCCGCCAGTGAAGTGGACGGGGAGTTTTTCGTCCGGCGGGCTGATCACGCGTGGGAATTCGAACACGGAGGCGCTGAATCTGAGCCTGGATGCGGTTCGGCGCGGAGTGGATGATCGAATCACGGTTGGGGCTGGATATCTTTATGGCCGGCAGCAGGACACGTCGACGGGGAACAAGTCGACGACGACGGACAGTTGGTTTGTGGAAGCGAAGTACGACTATTTCTTTACGAAGAAGTTTTATGCTTATGCAGATGCGCGATTCGCGCGGGATCGCATTGCGGATTTGAACATCCGGTTTACGCCGGGTGTGGGCGTTGGTTATCAGTGGGTGGAGAGCGAAAAGATCAACTTCAACACAGAGGGCGGCCTGTCGTGGTTCTATGAGGATTTCAGCAATGACGGCACCAATGACCACGTGGCGTTGCGGCTGGCTTATCACTTTGATTACAAGTTCAACGATGCGGTGAAGGTGTTCAACAATTTTGAGATTTATCCGAGTCTGGAGAATTTGAGCCAGTTTTTCCTGACGACGGAGGCCGGGGTGCGGGCGTCATTTACAAAGACGATGTTTGGCGAGTTCAAGTTCCAGTTTAATCATGACTCCGAGCCGGCTCCGGATGCGCGGGAGAATGACCTGCGATATATCCTGGGCGTTGGCTGGACGTTCTAGGCGTGTGCTGGGATTGACTGGATCTGGACTGCCCCGTAGCCTTCGGGGAGTTCTACCCGGAGGAATTGATGCGAGCTATTTTAAGTTTGAGCGCGGCGCTTTTGCTGCCAGTGCTGGCGATTGGGATTGCGTTTGCGGAAGACAAGCCGGCTGCGCCCAAGCCGGACGCGGATGGGTTTTACAGCCTGTACGATGGGAAGACGCTGGATGGGTGGAAGATTGGCGAGAACGCCAAGAGCTTTACTGTGGACAAGGGTGAACTGGTGGTGCACGGTCGTGGGCCGGGGCACCTGTTCTATGATGGGCCGGTGAAGGATCACGACTTTAAGAACTTTCACTTCAAGGCCGAGGTGATGACGTTCCCGAAAGCGAACAGCGGGGTTTATTTTCACACGGAATATCAGGAGAAGAGCTGGCCTTCGAAGGGTTTTGAGGCGCAGGTGAACCAGACGCACGGGGATCAGAAAAAGACCGGCGGTTTATATAACGTGAAAGATGTGATGAACACGCCGCCGGCGGAGGACAACAAGTGGTTCCTCTACGAGATTATCGTTGAGGGGAAGCACGTGACCTTGAAAGTCGACGGGAAAGTGACGACGGATTGGACGGAGGCCGACCCACCGGCGGCGGTGGCGGGGATGCCGGGGCGGGTGATTTCACACGGGACGTTTGCGCTGCAGGGACATGATCCCGGGAGCGAAGTGCATTACAGGAACATTATGGTGAAGCCGCTTGCGGATTGACTGCGATCGTTGCGCGGTTGACTTGATGTCATAGAAGTTGGGGATTGCGCCGTTCGCTCTCTTGGTCACGCGGCGGTACACCAGGAGCGTGAGTTCGGCCGCCTGTGAATGGCTTTTCGAGCAAGAAGTGCATCGGCCACGCAAACGCGGTGGAGAGAACGACGCCAATGAACACCCATCCAAAATGATGTGGTAACTGGGGCGTAGCCGTTCTCGACATCACCCACCCGCTTAATAAAACCAGAATTGGAACGTGGGTGACGTATAACGTGTATGACATGCCACCTAACGGTTTAAGCCGCTTAAGGAAATTTAAGTCGAAGCCACGCTGTTGCAACGTGAACCCAAGTGCGATTAGGCCAGAGAATGACAGGCCCCAGAGATGATCGCTTAGTTGATGATACTGCCGGCAAGCCACAGCGATGGGGAGAAGAAGGGACACGGGCGCGATCGATGAAAACGAGATCGGCAGCCGGCCGACATAGACGTCGGCGAGCAACGCGCCCATCCACCAGATCAACATCATTCTGAGAACGTCACTCAGGAGCCGCATGCCCAACAGCGCCGGATGGAAACTTAAGAATAGTCCCAATGCGACGGCGACAGTGGCGAGAGCGATGGAGCGGCGGGAGAGCCACCATGCCAATGGATACAGCATATAGAACCACCACTCGAATTTTAGGGACCACAACGGAGTATCGGTACCCCAAGCCGGGACATAGGTTTCCACCAGAAAAAGCAAGTTGCCGAGAGCGTTGCGCCAACCGTAATGGGGGTTGAACATGCGGTTGATAATGTCCACCGGGGTCTGATGGACGTATATCAAGAATCCATGTCGCTTGCCGATGTGATCCAAAACGGAGGTCAGGAGTAACGCAAACAGAAGGGGTGGATATAGTCTGCGCGCGCGGCGGTAGACATACGAGAACCAGTCGAAACGACTCTTTACACCGTCTAATGCCAATCGTCTTGCGTATCGGAGATGAATGACGAAGCCAGACAGAACAAAAAAGAAGAGCACAGCTTCATGGCCGTATCGGAACATACTCGAGGCGTAGACCATCAGCTTGTGGGCAATCGGACCGCCGGCTCCGTGCTCGATGTAGCTTGCATGACCTTCCCAGAGCAATGTACGTGAATGGTTGACTACAACAAATATGGCAGCGAGGCCCCGTAATCCATCTAAAAACGACGTAGATAGGGGCTGGGCGGAAGATTTTCCACGATTGGGATCTAGAATGTTCACACTCGCGAAAATTGTAGCGGCATGCCGGAAGCTCGCAAATTCGCACGTCAGACGGCCCTATTCTTGGACGGCGAACATAAGCATAGGTCGCAATCTGGTTAGTCCGCGTGGGCGGTGAGAATTGAGCCTTCGCTGGTGCGCGATTGTGCAAGGCGGACGTCTTGGTCGGTGAAGGCCGGGAGAGGTTGCGCGGCGGGGTGGGGCGTGAGGTCGAAGATGACGGAGTATGTGGCGTACTGTGGGTTCGCGTCGTATTTGACGCCGTCGAGTTGGACTGGGCCGTCGTTTACGCCCCAGATGATGGGTAGGTGGCTGCCGTTGCAGCCGCCGGCGCATAATATCGCTGCGATCAATAGCATTTTCATTTTCACTTTGGCCTCCTGTTGATCGGCGGGCTTTTCTCCCAGTCCTGCCGCTGGCGATTTAATCGGCCACGATGGGGTGCGACTTAATGACCCAGGTGTCGCCATGGGGCGCGGGGAGCGCTTACAATGTTTCGCCGATGAGTTTGAGCAGTACGGTTATCGCCCCTTCGCTGGTAAGCGCGTCCCAGAGAAACGACGCGGGTTTTCTTCTGCCGGCGTTTTCGCTGTGCCGGCGGGAGCTGGTCCGGTTTCTGCGTCAGCGGCAGCGGTTCGTGGGGGCGCTGGCGACGCCGATCGTTTTCTGGCTGTTGATGG
>JBBRHH010000064.1:0-16308 GCA_038222915.1 Tepidisphaerales bacterium | reverse complement strand
CTCTACCGCAAGAGCGTTCTCGACCTCGTCTCCGACGATACCAAACGCCTCACCGCCCAGCTCGGCAAAAACGACCACCACAAGCTCGACGAATTTCAAACGTCCCTCCGCGAGATCGAACAGCGCGTCGAGCGCGACCGTGTTCAGCAGGCCACCGTAAAAACACCCGACATCAAAGTCCCCGATCAGGCTCCGCACGATTTCGGCGAGTACATGCGCCTGATGGCCGACATGCTCGTCCTCGCCTTCCAGATGGACATGACCCGTGTCTCGTCTCTCATGATCGCCCGCGACGGCAGCGATCGCATCTATCACAACCTCGGCGGCAAGGAAGGCCACCACACCGTCAGCCACCACGGCAAGGATCAGAACAAGATCGAGATGATTAAGAAGATCGATCGCTACCACATGGAGCAGTTCGCCTACTTCGTCGAGAAGCTCGCGTCGATCAAAGAGGGAAGCGGCACGCTGCTGGACAACTGCATGGTCATGCTTGGCAGCGGCATCAGCGACGGCGACGCCCACAACCACGAAGAGCTCCCCATCGTCATGGCCGGCAAAGGCGCGGGCTTCGTCACGCCAGGCCGCCACATTCGCTACCCCAAGAACACGCCGCTCTGCAATCTCTATCTCGCCATGATGGAAAAGATGGGCGCAAAGGCCGACCGCTTCGGCGACAGCACCGAACCCCTGAAAGGCCTCCATGCCTGAGGTCCTGAGCGCGAAAGGGTTGAGTTTCGCCTACGCAGAAAATCAAGTCATTCACAACATCTCCCTCCACCTGAACCCGGGGGAAGTAGTAGGCCTCCTGGGCCCAAACGGCAGCGGAAAAAGCACACTGATCCGCCTCCTGCTCGGCCAACTACAACTAAAGGGGACGGGAACCATTATTTGGAACACCCAGCCCCTCCCCCAGTGGCGGCCGCGCGAGCTCGCAAAGTTCGTAGCCTACCTCCCCCAGTTCCCAACCCACGAGCCAGGCCAAACCGTGGCCGACATCCTCCGTTTAGGCCGGGCTCCATACTGGGGCGCCTTCGGCCTCGAATCCCCCCGCGACATGGAAGTAGTCCAGCAAGTCGCCAAAACCCTCGACCTCCACCAATTATTGAATCGCCCAGCAGAAGAACTCTCAGGCGGCCAGCGCCAAAGAGTGTTCATAGGCCGCTGCCTGGTGCAAGAACCCCGCGCCCTCCTGTTAGACGAACCAAGCACCTCCCTCGACCTTCGCCATCAGGTAGACCTCTTCAAGCTATTGCGCGACCTCGCCCGGGAACAATCGATAGCAGTCCTCGCCGCCTCCCACGACCTGAACTTGGCCGCCATGTTCTCTGATCGACTTGTACTCTTGGAGAACGGAACATTAGCCGCCGACGGAACCCCCAACGAAGTGCTGAACGCATCGCTCCTCAGCAGAGTCTACGGCGTGACCATGGAGCGAGTAGATCAGCCAGGATCAACCATCCCAAGATTATTCCCGCGGATCGGCTAAGAAGCACATGAGCTACGCGATAATTAAGTGAGAAGACCTTCGCTCTCCAGAATCTGGAAGTACGCCGTCATGGAGATTATTTTCAGGCCTTCGTACGGATCCAAGGACAGTACATGGCGGTCGTTTGTGACCAGGAGATCCGCGCCGGCAGCCAATGCCGCTCGAAGAACACGACCGTCCTTCGGATCGTCTGGGACTTGGTGCCGCGATGGAACGGGTTTGACGAGGGTTGAGCGATTCACCACGCGCCGTCTCAACAAAAGCGCAAATCGCTTCGAAAAGCCGAGTCGTTCAATAACTTCCACCACCTCGTCGAGAAGCTCCGTGCTGGCATAAATGCGCCAGCGACCCTTTAGAGTTGCGTTCACCAACCGCGCAGCCGTGCCAACCACCAAAGCCTCGGCGACATATACGTTCGTGTCAAAGAATATTTTCATCGAGGATAACGAAGATTCTCGATCGTTTCATCAATGACGCCCTGATCAATTCCACGTTCCTTCGCAGCTGCTTGCGCAGTTTCAGCTTCGCGATTCCATTCTGCCTCGGCCCGTGCCGCCAATTGCAGTTCAAGCTCGATCTTGTCCGCCTCAGGAAGATCGCGAATCTGCTCAAGAATTTGACGAATCGCTATTGTCATTTTTGATTCCCTTTAAAACTCAACCGACAATTATACGACATAGGGTCGCGCGGATTCAAACACCACTCTTTATCGTACATACCGCGTAGGATCCGCCACCCCGGCCTCCGCAAACCCCTTCTTCCGAAGCACACAACTATCACACCGCCCACACGAAGCCCCGGACTTATCCGGGTCATAACAACTGTGCGTCATCCCATAGTCCACACCCAGCGCCATCCCGCGCCGAATGATCTCCGCCTTGGTCAGGCTGATCAGCGGCGTATGCACCTTGAATAAACCGCGCTCATCACCAGTCGCCTCCACCGTCATCCGAGTCGCCAGATTCGCCATCGCCTCAAACGCCGCGACAAACGCCGGCCGGCAATCCGGATACCCGCTGTAGTCCACCGCATTCACCCCAATAAAAACATCCCGCACGTCCAGCACCTCGGCCCACGCCAGCGCATAACTCAGAAAGATCGTGTTCCGCGCGGGGACATAAGTAATCGGAATATCCCCGGCCATCTTCGACTCATCCCGATCCTTCGGCACCGCAATATCGGCCGTCAACGCACTCTTCCCAAACTGCCGCAGATCAATCGTCACCACCCGGTGCTCAACGACTCCCATCGCCCGGGCAATCCGCGCCGCCGCCTCCAACTCAAAGCGATGCCGCTGTCCATAATCAAAAGACATGGAATAAATCGGCCCATATCCTTCCGAGCGGGCGATGGCTAAACAGGTTGTGGAATCCAATCCGCCGCTGGACAGGACAATTGTTGGGCGCACTAACTTCACTGATTCATGTCGAGGCATTTGCGGAAGTTTACGGGAAATCCAGCCATGATCGAATATTCGAAATCGAATCCTACAGGTCGTCTTGATTGCACCAGTATTCGTCGATAACGCCAAAATTCGTAAACGAAGAAATGTTAAATCCACCTTCGATGTCATTGTACCAGATCGCTTTTTTCCCAATCACACCGACGACCCGGAAGCCGCCTCCATGATTTCCCCACGGATCCTGAACCCATTTGACTGGATCGATTCGCATAAGCTGCCAAACCCGAAGGCAGCCAGTCTCCATTACTTTCTCCGATGTCTGGATAAGGTCATCAAGAGCTTCTAACTGGATTGGATGCCACGAAGCCATGTGCTCATTGTTCGCCCCGGCCCCGGCGTGTACAGTGCCGCCATCATGAAGATTCACGAATACCAGGCCCGAGAGATTCTCAGCAAGGCCGGCATTGCCGTCCCCAATTCCGAAGTCGTCCGCAACGCCGACGCGGCCGCCGACGCCTTCAAAAAGATCGGTGCCCCCGTTTGCGTGGTAAAGGCTCAGGTTTACGCCGGCGGCCGTGGCAAAGCCGGCTTCGTGAAGCTCGTGAAATCCGCAGAGGAAGCCCGCGAGGCCGCCAAGTTCATGCTCTCCAACCGCATGATCAGCAACCAGACCGGCCCCGAAGGTGTCCCCGTCTCCGTCCTCCTCGTCGCCCCCGGCGTCGACATCGCCAAGGAATATTATCTTGGCATCACCGTCGATCGCACCCGCAGCACGATCACCATGATCGCCTCGGCTGAGGGCGGCGTCGAAATCGAAGAAGTCGCCCAGAAAACCCCCGAGAAAGTTCTCAAGGAACCACTGCATCCGCTCATGGGCCTACAGGGTTATCAAGCCCGCGATCTCGCGTTCAAACTCGGCTTCAAGGACAAGCTCGCCAACGAGGCCGCCAAGATCATGATGGCCCTCAGCCAGGTCTTCATCAAGAACGATGCGGCCCTCGCCGAAATCAATCCGCTTGTCGTCACCAAAGATGGAAAGCTCCTCGCCATCGACGCCAAAATCAGCTTTGATGACAACGCCATGTTCCGCCACAAGGACATCGAAGCGATGGCCGACGAGTCGCAGGAAAAGCCCCTGGACGTGCGCGCCCGCAAGGCCAGCCTCAACTACATCTCCCTCGACGGCAACATCGCCTGTCTCGTTAACGGCGCAGGCCTCGCCATGGCGACCATGGACATCATCAAGCACCACGGCGCAGAGCCGGCCAATTTCCTCGACGTCGGCGGAGCAGTCACGGCCGAAGGCGCGGTCGAAGCCTTCAACATCATCCTCTCCGACCCAAAGGTAAAAGGTATTTTGGTCAACATCTTCGGCGGCATCGCCAAGTGCGACCTGATCGCCGAGGCCCTCGTCACCGCCGGCCGAACTATCGGCTTCAAAGTCCCCGTGGTTGTCCGTCTCGAAGGCACCAATGTCGAGCGCGCCCGTGAAATCCTAAAGGCCGCCAAGGACGAATTGCCGACACTGATCCCCGCAACTGATTTGACCGACGCGGCGAAGAAAGTCGTCGCCGCCGTCGCCGCGTAGGCTCAAAGCATCAACTGCATATAAACGACATCCAGCCAGCGGTCGAACTTGAATCCGACCTGCTTCAGATGCGCCGCCTCGGCAAATCCGAACGCGGAATGCAGCTGCACACTCGGCGCCTGATCTGCGGAGATCAACCCTATGATCGTACGGTGCCTGAGCAACTTAGCCCGTTCGATCAAATCCGCCAGAATCGCCCGCCCCAGGCCGCGCCGATGGTGGTCGTGATGCACGTAAACTGAATTCTCCACCGTCCCGTCATACGCCGCCCGCGGATGAAACCGCGATAGCGAACCCCATCCCACAACCGCGTCGTCGACAACCGCCACCGTCACCGGATGCTTCGACCCGTGCATCTCAAACCACTTCACCCGCTCCGCGATCGTCTCCGCCTCCAGTTGATACGTCGCAGTCGAATGAACAACGTAATAGTTGTAAATATCGCTGATCGCAAAAAGGTCGGCGTGATTGGCTAAGCGGATGGTCATATCAACTTGAATTCCTCAAATCTGAAATTACGGATTCGGAAACCCCTCGCGCGTGAACTTCCCATCCACATTCACCTTTACGCCGTCAATCTCCACTAACCCGCCCGGCCGCAGATCCACCACCATATCCCAGTGCAGTCCGCTCTCGTTCGTGTTGCCCGTCTCCGGATATCCAGC
Source organism: Tepidisphaerales bacterium (assembly GCA_038222915.1). GTDB lineage: Bacteria > Planctomycetota > Phycisphaerae > Tepidisphaerales > Tepidisphaeraceae > JBBRHH01. Next base: position 11,164 of record JBBRHH010000064.1, on the reverse strand, counting down.
CCCCAGCGCAAAGTGCACTGTCCCACCAATCTTCTCATCAAACAGCGTGTTCCGCGTATAGCGCGTAATCCCGTAATTCGTCCCGATCGCACACTCCCCCAGAAATCGGCTGCCCCCATCCATGTCGAGCATCTTCATCAAAAAGTCCTCTCCCTTGCTCGCACTCGCATCAACAACTTTCCCATCGCGAAACGTCAGCTTCGCATCCATTACTTCCCGCCCATGATGCACGGCCGGAAAGCTGAAATTGATCTGCCCGTTCACGCTGTCAATCACCGGCCCGGTAAACACCTCCCCATCCGGAAAATTCTCATGCCCGTCGCAATTGATCCACCGATGCCCGGCCACGCTCATGCGAACGTCCGTCCCATTGGCCGCCACCACCCGATAGTCGCTCTTCCCGTTCATAAAGTCCGCCAGCCGCTGCTGGCGCTCACTGATCCGCCGCCACGCCCCGGCCGGGTCCGGCTCATTCACAAGCCCGGCCGAAAAGACAAAATCCTCATACTCCTCCAGACTCATCTCCGCATCCTGCGCACACGCCTCGGTTGGAAACTGCGTCCCGCACCACTTCAAACTCCCGGCCGCCGCCCGCTTCATAAACGTTTCCATCAGCGGCTTGCGCGCCGCCGCCGACATCCCCATCCGCGTCGGATCCACATTTGTCAAAGCCCGCGTATTCTGCTCCGCCCAGATCCCGATCGAGCAGTCGATCGTCTCATACTCCTGCATCGCCAGCGGGCTGACATATTTCAACTGATCGTCACTCCCGTGCTTCAAGAAAATCTCCTGCAACTCCTCCGGCGTCATCCGCACGACAGGATGCGCCCCGGCGGCCAGCACCTTCCGATAAATCTCCACCACCAGCGGCGTGGCGATCGGCGCACCACTGATGCGCACAACCTGGTCCTTCTTCACGCCGACACTGTAATTCACTAGAACATCGGCCAATCGTTCAAATCTTGGGTCCCGCATGGCCGAAAGTGTAAACGCCGACGTCCAATCCCAACAGACCCGACGGGACAATCACTGCGATCACAGGTAAAATAATTTGAACACGCATGGTGCCTCCAATGACCACAGATACACTTCAATCTCGAACACTTGATCTGGGCACAACCGGCTGGACGGCCGCCGATCTTGACGATGCCGCCATTAAGAAGAACTGGGCTGAGGGCCCATATGAAATCGTGGAAGGGGTACTAAGCAAATTGCCACCAGCCTATTACGCCGGAGGTACTTCTCTATTCAATCTTCTTTTCGTTGTTCGAGACCACCTCAAACGAGAGGGCCTCGCGTGGAAGATCGCAACCGAGTTGGATATCGTGCTTAGCCCGGTTCGTGTGGCAGTCGCGGACGCGGCAGTAGTCACACCGGAGGATAACAATCGCCAGGCGGCGGCAATGCAGGCGACCAGGCAATTAGATCCCCAACGCACGCGCTTCCTGGTACCTCCCACACTGGTCGTCGAGTCGGTCAGCCCAGGCTATGAGTTGCATGATCGCCAGACGAAGAAAAATTGGTACGCCCAATTTGGCGTGCCGAACTATTGGCTGATCAGTGCTGTCGAAAAGAAGTTGGACTGTCAATTACGCCGCGACGGAAAATACGATCTCGACGTGCGCGGCCAAGACAGCGAATCGATCTCCCCGTCATTATTTCCCGGCCTTTTTATAGAACTCGCCGAAATTTGGTAGCGCAATACGTCCATGCCAACCACCGTCCCATCCACCAAACCCACCCCGCTCTTCGTCGCCGTAGGTCACCAGGGCCAGCGCATGATCTCCGCCAACGGCACCGACTGGGATCATCAGCAGCTCGGCAAGGAAGGAGAGGTCTATCGCGCCGTCGGTTTCGGCAACGGCCGCTACGTCGCCGTCGGCAGCTACGGCGGCAACAACATCTTCGCCGGCTCCGCCGACGGCATCACCTGGCAAACCTCCAGCAAAGACGCCCACTATTCCACCTATCTCCGTGGCCTGGGCTTCGGCAAAGGGATGCTCGTCGCGCTCGGCGGCGATCCCGGTGCGGTAGGGGACTCCAAGCCATTTATCATGACCACCACCGACGGCGCAACCTGGACTGATCCCTACATCGTCGCCGGCAAAAACATGATCCGTCGCATCGCTTTCGGCAACGACATCTTCGTCGGCGTCGGCGATCGCGGCCGCCGCTGCTACTGCAAAGAAATCAAGGATTGGTCCGACGCCCCCAACACCAAGGCCATTGATACCCTCATCGACGTCGCCTTCGGCAACGGCCTCTTCGTCGGCGTCGGCCTCAACAGCCTCCGCATGACCACCCGTGACGGCAAAACCTGGACCGATCCCATCCGCGGCGAAGAAGGCGAACACCTCAACACCATCATCTGGGCCGCCGACCGCTTCGTCGCCATCGGCATCGGCGTCACCTACACCTCCCCCGACGGCAGAAACTGGAAGCGCCAGGAAAACAAAGACGCCCCGCTCACCGCAGCCTTCGGCCAGGGCGTCTTCGTCGGCAGCAACTGGAAAGGCCGGCTGCTCTATTCCAAAGACGCCGTTGAATGGAAGCAGGTCTTCAAGTCCGACTACCACTTCGAGGCCGTCGCCTACGGAGCATGATCCATGCACGGCCTCTCCACCCTCGCCTACGCCCAGCCCGCCGACTCCGGCAATTCCAACCTGATCATCGTCCTCATCGCCGCCGGTGCGGTACTCGTCGTCAGCGTCCTCGCCATCCTTCCCATTCGCCTCGGCTGGTCGCGCCGCCATAAACACGCCGACGCCATTCTTGCCATGACGGTCCTCTGGGCGCTCCTCACCGCCGGCACAGTCGTCGCAACATCCATGACACAATTCAAATGGTCCAGCGAGCGCCTGCTCCGCGTTCAGAGCGGCTACTACGATCCGCTCGACAATTCCGATGCCCCCAAGTGGCCGGTGCGCACGAGCGCCGCCCTCATCATCGCCTACGCCGCTCTCATTTCCTGGTCTCTCGTTCGGCCCCGCCCACGACAGTAGCTCACTTCCCGACTAGCGTCTCCACCAGCAGCTTGAACTGCAATTCCCGGTGCTCGTACGGCACCTCATGCTTGTGATACGGAAACACTTCCATCTGCTTCTCGGCCGTGATGTGGTTGTAAACTCCAAAGATCGTGCTCGGCGGGCAGATGTCATCCCACAGGCAATTGCAAACCACCGTCCGGCAGGTGATCCAGGTCGAAAGGTTCAAGTTGTCGCAATAGCTGAGCGTCCGAAACACCTCATCTTGCAGGTGCGGAAAGCTCTTCAGAAAATTCGGAATCTCCGGATACGGCCCCGCCGGCGCAATCATCGCCGCCCGCTTGAAATCGCACAGATACGGAATATCCGGCAGCGCCAGGATCGGCCGCTCCGAAAGCGCCGCCACTGCCAGGGTAATTCCCCCACCCTGGCTCACGCCGGTAATCGCCAACCGCTTCTCGTCCACCTCATCCCGCCGCGCCAGCAGCTCCAGCGCCCGCACCGCATCCGCATAAACAAAGCGATAATAGTATTCCCGGGGATCGCGAATCCCCTGCGTCATCCATCCCGTGCTGTGTCCTTCGGAATAGGCCTGCACATCCTGCGACTGCCCGTTCTGCCCGCGGCAATCCATGCTCAGTACGCACATCCCCTGCGACACCAGGTGCAGCATGTCCAATGGCCGGGTCGCGCGGCCGCTGTATCCGTGGTAGATGCAAACGCCGGGAAAAGTCCCCCGCGCCGCCGGGCGCGCATACCATCCCGCAATCCGCCCGCCCTTAAAACCGTCAAACCGCACCGCAAAGCATTCCACATCCCCGGCCGCCAGCCGATAAGGAATCAGTTCTGCATTCAACGGCTGATCCACCGCCGCCGCCACAGTCGAATCCCAGAAGCTCTCAAAATCCTCCTCGCGATAAAGCGAAGGCTTGTACTGCCGCATCTGGTCCAAAGGCATGTCAATCGAAGGCACGGCATCTCCCGGTAAATTCCGTAGGGGCGAAGCTCGTCTTCGCCCGAATCGCCTTACATCATCGGCGGCACTTCCACCTCAATCAAATCTTCCTCCGCAACACCCACCGCCCGCCTCAACTGCCGCATCACATACCACGGCATCCAGATCGCACATCGCCCCACAACGGCCACGATCGTCCCGAGAATAATCCCGCGCAGCCCCAATCCGAAATATCGAACAAACACAAAGCTAAGCACGACGTTTACAGCCCCCGCAATCAGCACCGCCGCCGTAAACGCCCGCACCTTCCCCATCCCCAGTAAAATCGATCGGCCAACCGCGCTAGATCCGCCCACCACCGTATGCACCAGCACCAGCGGTAAGATCGCCCGCGTCGCCGGCATCGAATCGCCAAACCACAGTTTAAAAAACACCGGCGCTGCCACATAAACCGCCGCGCCCGCAAAACTCAGAATCCCCACGCTCGCCAGCGTGCCACGCACATAATAATCCCGCAGTGTCTTCACCTCTCCCGACGCATGCGCCATGGCCGACCGCGGCAAAAGCACGCTCGCGATTGCCCCTACCAGCAACAGCAGCCCACCATCAATCTGCACCGCCGGCCAATACACCGCCACCGTTTTCGCGTCGATCAACCGGCTGATCAAAATCACATCGGTCGGCGCATACAGATAATCCGCCAGTTGCGCCAGCGTCACAAACGCGCCAAACTTGATCAGCATCCACGTCGTTCGCCAGTGCACATGTTTGAAAATAAACGAAGGCATTCGCGTGCGTCGATCGGCGAACACCGACCTCGCCAGCAAAAGCAAAAAGCCCGACCAGAAAAATGCGTTGCCCACAGAAAATCCCCAGTGCCTCGTCCCGCTCCGCAGCACCAGGATCACCAACACCACCCACAATACCTCCGCCAGCGCGATCATCGCGTTGTCACGGATGATCCGCTCCTCCGCCTGAAGCACCGCTCCCGCCGCGTCACTCGCCAGCCGGCAGAGCGTCCCCAGTCCCATCATCAACACCAGCCCAGCCGCTTCCTGACTCACGCTGAAGTCGACCCGCAGCCACGCGTCGGCATGACTTGCGTATACGACCGTAATGCAAAGTCCGACAACAACCGTGATCGCCGCCACGCACAACCCATTGGCGTAAATCTCCCGCAATGAATTGTTCACCCTCTGCATCGCCGGCTCCGGCTTGGCATCCGCGTATGGAATCAACGCAGGCCCCTCCAACGGAATCACCCGCATCGCCCCGGCCGCCGCATCGCGCCGCCGAAACACGTTGATGTAATGAATCATCGACGGCAGCAGCCCCAGCGAAGTGTAATTCAAAACCCCGATCGTCAGCCGCACGAGTCCAACCAGCGCAAACGCTTCGGACCCGAGATGCCGATACACCATCCCCGAAACCACCAGCCAACTCAGCACGCGCATCCCCGAAGCCAGATATGCGCTGGCAATTTCCCAACGAAGAGAGCTGGCGGGAGCATCGTTCATGCAATATTAAAAGAGTAACGCCGCCCCAGGCCCCACGCGAATCACCTCTTTACTCCCTCGTCCAGTACTCTCTGGGAGAGGGTTGGGGTGAGGGCCTTTCGCGCACCAACCTCAAGCCGCTTTCCGCAGCGACTCTGTTTCGGCCTTTATCACAACCCCGCTCACCCGCACCCCCACGCCAACCCGCCAAACCAGCAATCCCGCGATCACGCTCAACAGCGGCACCGCCCCATTCACATGCGTCAACAATCCAACATGCGCATTCACGAGCAGCCCCAGAAACAAAACGATCCACCCGCCGGTTACCACCTTCTCGACGCCCGTCATCAACCGCGCTTCGCTGCCGTGCCCGCGCATCCGAATCTCCCGCGCAAACAGCACGGCCGGCAGCGCCAGCAGCAAGAGGTCATAGTCAAAATAGAACGGCATCATCAGTGGCATCACCGCCACCGTCGCCGCAATCAGCCGATCCGTCGCCTGCGGCAGACGCGCGCCCGGCGCACTTCCGCGCTCGCGCAAAACCCGCCCCTCGCGCACCCGCGCCACCACAGCTGCAATCACCAGCCCCGCGCCAAGCGTCGCCGCGGTAACCCACGTCAGCATCATCACCCGGCCAATCGCCTCGCCCGCCTCCCGCCCCTGAAGAAGCAATCGCCAAAACGCCTTCAGCGTCACATGCCGTTCCCACAGATACATATTCTCAACCTGCATGTAATGAACGTTCGCCGCCAGCCGGTGCGAATAGTCGGCCAACGTCCCCGGCAGCGCCACCACATTCACCGCCAAAAGCGCCACGCCCGTCATCGCCAGCCCGGCCAACGCCGCCCACCCCATATCGCACACCATGACCAGCGCCACCACGGCCGCCAGTTGCGGTTTGTAAAATAACAATCCACCGAGCAATCCCGCCAGCACCCCGCGCCGCGCCCGCCAGGCCGCCGCAGTCGCCACCACAATCAGCAATGACGTAAACGTATTCTGCCCATGGCTGATCGCCTGCAGAAACGGACTCGACACCACAATCAGCAGCGGCACCAAACCCCAGTCGCGCCAATCCGAAGCCGGCGTGTCCTGGCGCGTCAGCCGAAGTTCATAAGCCTCGCCGGCCGACAACCCCCCCGCACTCCGCGCCACCAGCATCCGGCAGAGCAGCACAATCGCCGCCGCGAGACAACCGACATTGATCCATCGCCAGACCGTTGCTGCCTTCGAGTATGGCAGCGCCGATAGCGGGGCAAACGCCAGCGCATAAAACGGCGGGTTCCACCACGGGCCAAAACTCTTCCCAATGATCAGCCCCTCGCGCGCCGCCAGCGCATGCTGAAACTCCCGCACCGCTCCAAGGTCATACAGTTCCGCGCTCCGCCCGGTCCGCAGGAAAGTCCCGGCCGTATAAAACGCCAGAAAGTCGTGCCCGACCTCCTTCGAAGTCACCGACTTTTCCGGCGGCGAAAAATAGTTCCCGATTACCAGCGTGGCAATGAGAACAAACATCCCGGTCCCGCCCTGCCAAAGCCGCTTACGCAGCATCAGCGGCCTGCCCGAAGTTGGATTCATGGTTTCGATAAGCTGATTATCGGCTCAATTCCGACGAAACTGATAACGCTCCGGCCCATTGATCCAAATACCTAATATTATAATTGACATTTATCGAGATCATCACTCTACTGAACCTGCGATAATCAAACGAAGAGGAGACTGCAATGGTCACTCGCTTTCGCATTCGCCCAGGACAAAACGAACCCACTGCGCGGGCAGTCCAGCCATCGACTGCGAAACAAAGCCACCGATGCCAGTTTGAAATGCACTTTTACAAAACGAACCCACCGCAACCTACGAGGGCCTCCAGCGCAAAACGAACCCAATTTGCCGCCCGCACTTTAAGAGAAATACAAAACGAACCCACCAAATGGTTGAATCCGCTCGGTTGAGGAGAAATATCCACCGACGTTATCGTATCAAGTGATTCTGACATAAGTCATTTATACAATGGGCTTTAATAATACTTAAAAATAGAGAAGAACGGTCTTGAAAAGAGGGCCTATGTCCCATACAGTATCCTAACGGCTCAGGCGGAAAATGAGAAGGAATCCGGCCCGGAGTGCCGATAATCCTTGCTCTGGCGATAAGCTTTCGCCCGGTTGGATGGAGGAGGACACGGATGTCGCAACGCCCGCGAGGGTTTGAATCATCGTCATTAGAAGCGCTCTCCGGTCTGGAACAGGCCGCGTTCTTCATTCCAGGATCATAGCCAATCCCATGACTTCTACCGCGACACACAACGCCGAACCGCAGGTGCCCGAGGAGGCGACGGATGCCCGTTAAGAATGAGACAGATCAGGAAACCCAAGTTCGGACGCCGCCCGTCGATGGTGGCAACGGCAACGGTCCAAACGGTGGGGGGCTGGCCGCGCTTGCCGACGGCGAAGACAGCGCCAACCTCCACGAGATCGCCCAGGCCCGCTACCTGAATTACGCCCTCTCCGTCATTACGAGCCGCGCCCTGCCTGATGTGCGCGACGGCATGAAGCCTGTCCACCGCCGGATCATCTACACCATGTGGCAGAACGGCCTTCGCGCCGACGCCAAGCACCGCAAATGCGCCACCGTCGTCGGCGACGTCATGGGCCGCTATCACCCGCACGGCGACGGCTCGATCTACGAAGCCCTTGTCCGAATGGCCCAGCCATTTGTCATGCGGGCCACTCTGGTCGATGGAAGTGGTAACTTCGGTTCACTCGACGGCGACCCCGCCGCCGCCATGCGATACACCGAGTGTCGCCTCACGCCGATTGCGGCCGAAACCATCAACGAGATCGGCCAGGGGACCGTCCACTTTCGGCCCAACTATGACGGCACACGGGAAGAACCCGTCGTTCTTCCCAGCAAGGTTCCCAATCTGTTGCTCAACGGCTCGACCGGCATCGCCGTCGGCATGGCCACGAACATCCCGCCGCACAACCTCGGCGAGATCTGCTCGGCACTCTTAAAGCTGCTCGAAGACCCTGAGATCAAAGACTATCAGCTCGTCGCCAACGATGCGGTGCGCGGCCCGGACTTCCCAACCGGCGCACAAATTCTCAATACGCGCGACGAGCTGCGCGAGATTTACAGAACCGGCCAGGGTCCAATCAAGATGCGCGCCACCTGGGAGAATGGGCCGCTTAGCCGGGTTGCCCGGTCGATCTACATCACCAGCATTCCGTACGGCGTAAACAAGGCCGAATTGGTTGAAGCGGTCGCGCAGATTGTCATCGATCGAAAGATGCCGCTCCTGCTCGACGTCAAGGACGTCAGCACCGACGACGTGCGCATTGAACTGCAGTTGAAGAGAGACGCCGAGATCGACAAGGTGATGGCCTATCTGTTCAAGCACACGGTGCTGCAGACCAATTTCAACGTCAACCTCACCTGCCTGATCCCCACTGACAACCCCGAAGTCGCCCGCCCCGAGCGGCTTGGCCTCAAGGCCATTCTCTGGCACTTCCTCCACTTCCGCCTTGAAGTGGTCACCCGCCGTCTTACCCACGAACTGGAGCAACTCCGCAAGCGAATTCACACACTCGAAGGGTTCGCGTTCGCCTTCGACATTCTCGACGATCTGATCAAGATCATTCGCGCCAGCGAAGGAAAATCCGACGCCGCACAACGCATCCTGAAAAAGTACGGCGTCGATCCGCACGGCCCGCGCAAGCCAAAAGACGATGGCCTCGACCCGGAACAGGTTGACGACATCCTTGAGCTCAAGCTCTACCGCCTGGCCCGCCTGGAGATCAACCTGATCACCGACGAGTTGTCCGAGCGGAATAAGCGTTCGAAAGAAATCCGCCGCCTCCTCGCCGAGGAAGACGCCGCCGGCCGCTGGGCGATCGTCAAACAGGAGATCGAGGAACTTGCCCGCACCTACGGCAAGGAGCCGAAGAACAAGCGCCGCACCCTGATCGAAGCGGTGGAAAACGAAGTGGAATACTCGGCCGAGGATTTCATTGTCGCCGAGGATAACCACGTCCTCGTTACCGCCGATGGCTGGGTCAAACGCCAGAAGGAGATAAACCCCGAAACGACCCGCCTCCGCGAGGGCGACCGCATCCTCTCGCTGGTCGCCGGAAGCACCCGCGCCACCATTGCCTTCTTCAGCAATTATGGCACGGCCTACAGCGCCCGCGTTATCGACATCCCGGCCACCACCGGCTACGGCGAGCCGATTCAAAAGCTCTTTAAGCTGAAAGACGGCGAAAAGATTGTCTCGGCCATCTCCATGGACGATCGCGTACTGCCGCCGAAACTCACGGCCATCAATCCGAAGGTTCCGGAGGTTGCACCGAAGCTGCACGGCCTCGCCGTCACCAGCGACGGCTATTCGCTCCGGTTTGGACTCGACATGTACCGCGAAGTCTCCACCCGCTCCGGCCGCCGATTCGCGCGGCCCTCCGAAGGATCAGCCGTCAGCCTCGCCTCTGTCATCAACGGCAGCGAGACTGTGATCGCCGCCAGCCAGAACCGCCGCGTCCTCCTTTGCAAGACCGACGAAATCAATTTTCTCTCCGGCCCGGGCAAGGGCGTGCTTCTGGTCAAGCTTGAAAAAGGCGATCGCCTCGTCGGCGTCATCACTGCGACCGACGACCGCGACACGCTCACCGTAAAAACCAGCATGGGCGGCGAGCAGCGTCTCAACACCGGTCGGTACAAAGTGACTGGCCGGGCGGGTCGCGGTCACGAGTTCGTCTCCCGCGGCCAAATCGTAGAAGTCCTCCTACAGCCCATCGCGGCACCCGCGCCGCTGGAAGGCTCCAAGTAAACACATGAGCGCAAACCCCAGTTACAACGCCAGCAGCATCACCGTCCTCGAAGGCCTGGACCCCGTACGCAAACGCCCCGGCATGTACATCGGCGGCACCGGCTCGGCCGGGCTGCATCACCTTGTCTGGGAAATCTTCGACAACTCTGTCGACGAGGCCATGAATGGCCACGCCGATCAGATCGAGATCACGCTCCACAAGGACGCCAACACCATCACCGTCTCGGACAACGGCCGGGGCATTCCTGTCGACAATCATCCGACCCACAAAAAACCGGCCCTCGAAATCATCCTTTGCACCCTCCACGCCGGCGGTAAATTCGATAATAGTAAATCCGGTAACTACAAAACCAGCGGCGGCCTACACGGCGTGGGCGCATCCGTCGTCAACGCGCTTTCCAAGAAACTTGTCGCCACCATCAGGCGCGACGGCGCTGAATGGGAAATGGAATTCCGCCAGGGCAAGGCCACCGGAAAACTCAAAAAGCTCGGCCCAGCCCGCGGTAGCGGAACCACCATTCAGTTCGAGCCGGATCCTCAGATCTTCCCGCGCACTGAGTTCAATCCGGAAACCATTCGCGAGCGGCTTGAGATTGCCAGCTACATCCACAAAGGTCTGAAGGTCATCTGGAACGACGAGGTCAGCAAAAAGCGCGAAGTCTTCCATCACGAAGAGGGCATCCTTGCCTTCCTGAAAAAGATCCTGGCCGACAAGGATGCCAAGCCCGTGCACGAACAGCCGTTCACGCTTGAGAAGGTCAACGGCATCCGCATCGACGTGTGTTTCAGTTGGACCGAGAGCACCGAGGAGCTGCTCAAGAGCTACGTCAACGGGATCCCCACCGCCAGCGGCGGCACGCACGAGAACGGGCTGCGGGCCGGTGTGCTCAAGGCGATCCGCAATTATATC
>JBBRHH010000063.1:0-16334 GCA_038222915.1 Tepidisphaerales bacterium | reverse complement strand
CGGTTGGCGCGGTTTGGTTGGGCGGGCGTCATGGGTCACCTGTGCGCTGAAGTGGGCAGACATCACTTCGTTCCGGCGGATTTGTTATACCGCGTTCGGGGACGACTCGCGGGATGCGGTGGTCGATTCGGGGCAACCGCGACATGGGGCGGGTTGTCCGTATAATCTCCCCATGCCTGCACGCCTTATTGATGGAATTGCGCTTGCTGCCCGCACTCGTGACGAGATTAAGTCGCGGGTTGCTGATCTTGCCAGGCGGGGGCGGACGGTGCATTTGACAGCTATTTTGATTGGGTCTACGGCCGCGGGGGAGTTGTTTGCGCTTCGGCAGCAGGAGGCGTGCAAGGCGGTGGGGATTGATTATGAGCTTTTGACTTTGCCGGCCGAGCTTTCTTTTGATGAGGTGGCGAACCGGATTGAGAAATTGAACCGCGATCCTTCGGTGACGGGGATCATGCTGCACCTTCCAGTGCCGGGGCATCTGGATGCGACTGAGCTTCAGTATCGGATCGATCCGCGCAAGGATGTGGAAGGGGTGAATCCGGCAAATATTGGGTATGTGGTGTATGGGCATACGCTGATTGCGCCGTTTACGGCGCTGGCGGTGGTGGTGGGGGCGAGCCAGATTGTGGGGAGGCCGATCGCGCTGATGCTGACGGATCAGATGGCGACGGTGACGGTGTGCCATATTGCGACGAAGGATTTGATGGCGCATACGCGGCGGGCGGAGATTCTGGTGGTGGCGGTGGGGAAGGCGAATTTGATCACGGCCGAGCATGTGCGGGAGGGGGCGGTGGTGATTGATGTGGGGATCAACCGATTGACGGGGGCGGATGGGACGCGCAAGACGGTTGGGGATGTGGATTTTGAGGGGGTGCGGGAGAAGGCCGGGTTTATTACGCCGGTGCCGGGCGGGGTTGGGCCGATGACGGTGGCGATGCTGTTGAAGAATACGCTGCGGAGTGCGGAGATACTGGTTGGCTAGGGGTGCTGGCAACACTTGCGGCGGGGCCGCCGGACGGCTTGCGAGGAAGCCCCGCATTCCATGGGGCGAGTACGTCCCATTGCATGCGGGGTTCCGCTTTTGTGGGCGGGTACGCCCGCTACTTTTTCTCGGCCAGGGCGTCGGTTACAGCCTTCTTGAGGTGGTCTTCGCCGCCTTCGTCGAAGCCTATGGTTACCTTTTTGATTTTGCCGTCGCGGCCGATGATTACGGTTTGGGGGATGCCGGAGACTAGGAACTCCTTGGCTACTTTGCCTTCGGAGTCGAGGAGGACGGTGAAGGTGAACTTCTTGTCGTTGATGAAGCCCTGAACTTTTTCCTTTTCTTCATTGAGATCGAGGGCGAGGACTTTGAGGCCGGCGGCCTGGAGGTCTTTGTCTTCGCTGAGGGCGTTGAGGTGCGGGAGGGACTTGCGGCATGGGGGGCACCAGGTGGCCCAGAAGTCGACGACTACGACTTTGCCCTTCAGGTCGGCGAGGGCGACGGGTTTGCCGTCGAGGCCGTTGAGGGTGAAGTCGGGGGCGGGTTTGCCGGTGAGTGCGACGGCCGGGTCGGCGTCTTCGGCTGGGGTTTCGAAGGAGACGTTTTGTGCGCCGGCGGCGACGGCTTCCTTAGCGCCTTCAGGCGGCGCCCAGTTGAAGGGGTCGCCGGCGAGGTTGGCGTCGGGGGTGACGACGTCGTAGTTGATGGCGATCTGTGCGAGCTTGACGTCGGGAGCGCCGGATTTTTCGACGACTTCCTTCAGGTCGGTGGTGACGCGCTTGAGGAGGTGGGTGTCGGGGTCGACGAGGAGAGTGACTTTGGCAGGGCTGGCGATGAGGGTGACTTCGAGGGCGGTGCAGGTTTTGTTGTCGATGCTGACGTCAGCGCCTTTGGAGATTTCCTTCGCGAGGCTGGTGAGCTCGGTGGAAGGATCTTTGGCGAGGGCGAGCATGAGGGAGGGATTGACGGAGACGTTGGATTTGCCGCTGAAGAGGGTGAGGATGCGCGCGGCCGAGCCGGGGAGGGCTTTGGTGTCGACTTTTTCCTTCGGGGCTTCCTTGGAGGAGAATTTCTTTTCACCCTTGTCGTAGGCGAAGAGCTTTGTGCCGGTGGAGACGAGAAGGACGGAGGCCTTCATGTCGTTTTTGAATTTGTTGGGGGCTTGGAAGGCGGTGGTGAAATCTTCCTTGAGATCGTCCTTCTGGCCGCCGACGTCGAAGTGGCCGGCGAGGGTGCCGGAGAGCTCGAGGGATTTGAGTTTGGAGTAGGCGGCGCTCATGTCGTCGACGACGGCTTTGGCCTCGGGGGAGATCTTGGCGCTGCTGGCGGCGACGGCGGGTTTGGTGGCGGGCTGCGTGGCGGGGATGAGGACGACGGGTTTGGTGGTGGGGATGACGATCAATTCGTCGGCGGCGGTTGCCAGCGGGGCACATGCGCCCAGGGAAAGAACCGTGAGGACGCGGAGGGAGGTGCGGATGGACATGAGGTTTCTCCAGACGTTGCGGGACAGCGATACTTCAAGCACCGGGGGGTGGCCGGTGGTTTCTATTGTATGGTCACGCCTGGGGATGGGGAAAGTTTCTGGAAAAAAGGGGAATATCGGACGCGGCGGGGTTCGGTGACGATGTGGTGGCCGTGGGTTAAGCTGAGGCTGAGGGGCGGACGAAGTTATCTTTTGAGTAGCGGGGTTTAAGGATTCTGGTTTAGATGAGCGTTTCGGAAACTGTAGGTTTTGCGGAGGGGCCAGCGGCGTCCACGACGCACCGGCTGGATTACGCGGTGTCGACTGCGCATCACCGGCTGGATTACCTGGATACGATTCGCGGGCTGGCGGCGCTGTCGGTGGTAACGGCACATTACATGATGGCGTATGGGCTGCCGCGGGTGTTCTGGCGGGTCAACAATACGCCACTGCACATCTGGTATGACGGAAATGCGGCGGTGTCGCTGTTTTTTGTGCTGAGCGGACTGGTGCTGTCGTTGCGGCATTTTCGAACGACAAAAGAGCCGGACTTGCGGCAGTTCAGCCTGGCGGGATACGTGGCGGCGCGGATTGGGCGGATCTGGATTCCGTATGCGGCGGTGGTGCTGGTGAGCGCGGCGCTGGTGCGCTGGGTGGGCTTAACGGCGGACGCGAACCCACGGCCTAGTGCGTGGCTGGTCGACCTTTGGGCGAGCCGGGTGACATTGCGGGATGTTTTTCGCGAGCTGCGGTTCGGGCACCACATGGATCTGGAGATGGTGCCGCAGGCTTGGACGCTTTATATCGAGTTGATCTTGTCGCTGCTGGTGCCGGTGGCGGTGTATATCGCGGGGCGGAGTGTGTGGTGGCTGCTGGGGACGGTGGTTGTGCTGCACTGGGTGTTGAATGTCTGGCCTTATACGCTGCATTTTGCTCTGGGCGTTGTGATCGCGAAATACTATGTAGAGATGGGGGCGTGGCTGGCGCCGCGGCGATTCTTGCGGCTGGGTTTGCTTTGTGTGGCGATCTTGCTTTACACGGTGCGGTTTACCGTGGGGCCGCGGTTGCACTGGGACCTGAATCGCGACCTGATCTGGTACATCACCGCGGTTGGATCGGCGATGATCCTGGTGGTTGCCTCGTCGGGCACGTTGAAGAAGATCTTGTCGTGGGCGGCGCTGCGCTATGTGGGGAAGACATCGTACAGCATTTATTTGATTCACCTGGCGATTTTGATTGCGCTGACGCCGAGGTTTATGACGCTGGTTTCGAAGTACAGCGGGAATGCGACTTGGATTTTGGGGTTTGTGTTTACAGTGGGGATGACGCTGGTTTTGTCGGGGATTACCTATCGATTTATTGAAGTGCCTTCGATTGCGATCGGGCGGAAGACTTCGCTTTGGGTTGGGGCGTGGTCGGGGAGGTTGCAGGCAAGGTTTCAATCGCCGGCAGAGGCGTAGGTGCGATAGAGGGCGATGGTTTTGTCGGCGATGAATTGCCAGGTGAAGCGGGCCTTGACGAGATCGGAGGCGGCGCGGCTCATGCGATCGCGGAGGGCGGGATTGCCGCAGACTAGGCCGAGCGCTTCGGCGATCTGGCGGGGATCGAGATCGGCGACGATACCTGCGCCTTCGGCGACGACTTCGCGAAAATTGCAGGCGGGGGAGATGATGACAGGGAGGCCGGCGGCGAGGGCTTCGATGACGGCGACGCTAAAACCTTCCTGACGGCTGGTGAGGGCGAAGCAGGTTGCGCCGGAGAGGACGGCGAGTTTTTCGCGGCCGTAAACTGCGCCGACGAAGTGGACGCGATCGCCGACGCCGAGTTGATGGACCTGCTGGGTGATTTCGGCCTGGGAGCCGAAGTCGGGGCCGGCGATGACGAGGCGGATGGTTGGATTTTCTTTTGCGAGCAGGGCGAAGCCGTCGGCGAGATAGTCGAGTCCCTTTTGCAAATGCAGGCGGGAGAGGAAGAGGATGTAGGGCTGGTCGTTGAGCTCGGGGTGCGCCTTATGGAACTCATCGCGTGGCGGGAGCGGTTCGAGCTCTTCGAGGAAGATGCCGTTGGGGATGAGGGTGCGTGGGGCGCGGAGGCCCAGAGGGCGGATTCGTTCTTCCTCGCGCGGGCTGAGGACGTGGAGGGATGAGGCGCGGTCGAACATCTTTCGATGGGTGAGGAAGATGGCGGCCTTTTTTTTCCAGGGTTTCTGGCTGAGGGCCCAGGGGTCGAGCATGCCGCTGAGGAGCACGAAATATGGCTTGCGGTATTTCAGGGCGAGGCGGGAGGCGAAGACGAGAAGCGGTTCCCAGACGGCGTGGAGATGGACGACATCGGTTTTGGCGATGAGTTCCTTCAGCAGCTTTCGGGCGGACCAGGCGAGCACTTTTTCGAAGCGGTTGAGGTCGGTGATGCGATGGATGTGGAGGAGGTTGGCGTGGGGGACATTGGAAAATTCGATGGACATGCGGTCGTCCGCGCCGGGGCGGGTGTAACAGAGGATGTGCACTTCGTGCCCGAGGGCGGCCTGCGCGGAGGCCAGGCGATAGGCGACAATGGGGACCCCGCCATCCTGGGGGTCGAGTGTCAGAATAACGTGCAGAATCTTCATGTCCCGCCGCGTACAAAATTCAGGTACATTTCACCGCACTTGCCCGGATCGACGGATCATCCAAATTCGTCGCCGCGGAACATGCTGCCCAGGTAGGCGCTGCGAACGGCGGGGTTGTTGATGATTTGCTTGGGAGTTCCTTCCGCGAATTTTACGCCGTCGTTGATGATGATGGCGCGGTCGCAGACGCGGAGGGTTTGGCCGACGTTGTGATCGGTGATAAGCACACTTTTCCCAAATTGGTTTTTCAGCCGCTTGACCTCGACCTGCAGATCTTCGACGGCGATGGGATCGACGCCGCTGAAGGGTTCGTCGAGGAGGATGAGCTTCGGCTGGGTGACGAGGGCGCGGGCGATTTCGAGCTTGCGGCGCTCGCCGCCGGATAGGGTTTGGGCGAGTTGCTTGCGGAGCTTGGTGAGGCCGAACTGGTCGAGGAGTTCTTCGCCGCGACGATTGCGTTCGGCGCGGGAGATGTTGAGAGTTTCGAGAATGGCCTGGAGATTTTGCCAGACCGTAAGGCGGCGGAAATCGCTGCGTTCCTGGGAGAGGTAGCCGATGCGGCGGCGTGCCCGCTTATACATGGGAAGATGGGTGATGTCGTAGCCGTCGAAGGCGACCGCGCCGCTGTCGGGGCGGACCATTCCCATGATCATGCGGAAGGTGGTGGTCTTTCCTGCGCCGTTGCGGCCGAGGATGCCGACAATTTCTTCCTGTTGCAGGACAAAACTGACCTCATTTACGACGACCCGGCCGTCGTAAGTCTTGATTAGTTTTGTGGTTTCCAGAAGATTCATGTGCACCTGTAAAAGGGGTCAACAGTCTCCCTGCCATCGCTGGAAAATCAAGGGGCAATTCTCGTGTGGATAAGTCGTGGACAACCGCAATTTGCATTCTGCGGCGGCCAAGTGCCGGTCAGAAAGGTGATGCCGGAAGTCGTAGGGGCCGCTTCGGTGCTCATTTTGAGTAAATATACGGGCGGGAATTCTTTCGAATTTTAAGTGCATGACGGACAACACGTTAAGGTGTTGACACGTGTGCGTATGGTGAAGCGGCAATCTGAAGCTGGCTAAAAGCGACTCTGCGAATATTTTTCGGTCCTTGCTCTGAAAAAAAACCGAACATGGTTGTTTGTTCCGGCGGCCGTGTGGATAACTTGGACAATGGGTCGTTGGAATACTATGGCGGGGGACGCAAAAGACTGTCGCCTTGTCAAGGACGATTCGTTTGGTTTGCGACTTTCTACATGGGAGTTCAATCTGGACAACGCGATTGCCGCGGAAAATGCTTCCGTTGCGGTGTGGTCGATGGATATACTGCGTGGATGTGGGCTCCTTCACAACCCCGGATGTTCTGCAGCAAGTGCGGTTATGCTCTTGTTTATCTTGAGCGCAATCGGTGCCCGGAATGCGGGCGGGATTTTGATCCGAGGAATCGGCGTTCTTACCTTGGCACACCCCACCGTCCGCTCTGGAAATGGCTCAGGCGAGTCGTTCTTGCGCTTTGCGTTGCGAGCATTATTCTCATTGCGCCGTTTGCGTGGAGTTGGTGGACATGGCGGCAGAATCGTCGTGCAGTTGCCGCGCTGGAGTCGCTGTCGGCTACGGTCGCGACGCGGGACGTGGGCGGCGGGTGGATGAAGCGAGCGGCGCGGCTTGTGCATCTGAATCCACACCTCTTCGAACGCGTCGTGCGCGTTGAGTTCACCAAGCCGCTGGCGGCCGATGCGGATCTCAAGTCTCTGGCGGCACTGGGTGACCTGGAATTCTTTTCGGCGCAAGGAGGGCTGGGTGACAGCGCATTTGCCATGATGCCTGTTTCGCATTTACGCGAATTACATCTGACTTCAGCCGGTATTACCGACGTGTCCAAATCTCACCTGGCCGATGCGAAAAACCTCGAAGTGCTCGATCTAAGCCAGAGCCGCTTGACGTCGTTGGGCAAGCTGCGATGTGCGCCGCGGTTGCGAGAGCTATGGTTTGCACATGCGTGTAGTTCTTCGGATCTCGTGGGCGACCTGTCGCAGTTCGCCAACCTCGAGAGTCTGGATCTATCCAATACAGGGTTGTCGGACGATCAGGCGTCCTTTGTGGCGAGACTTAAGCACCTGCGCTCGTTGGATGTTTCTAACACGCTACTTACCAATGCCGGGCTTGAAACGCTACGGAGCCTGGATCAACTGGTTTCGCTGAATATCGAAAATACGGCCGTCACTGTCGGCGCAGGCGATGAACAGCAGGTTATGCCATACCCTGCGAATTCTGTTGGACGTTACAGCCTCCCTTATCATCAGCCGACCAATTCCCTCGCAGCAGATCTGATCCATCGGAACTACGACGCGTCTGCCAACGCTGCAATCCGCTCCGGTGACCGCACGGGTGTATTTCCAGTTGTGGTTGAGGGGCGCATGTTTTTTCAAGACGGTGCGCGCATTTACGGCGTTGAACTGAAGGACGGAGGGCCGATAGCGAGCTGGCTAACAACGCATCCTGACACCGACGGACAATTCATTATCGATTCTGACGGAAGTCCCGTTCCGCCGCGGGAGTGGGCGACGCCTTATTACTTCAGCATTGCAGCCACCAAGACATGCGTGCTCGCCATCGTCGGTCAGCACAGCCGCGCGTCCGACCCGCTTCCCATCCGAAATTCTTCTGGAGCCAAATTGATTTGCCTCGATGCCGAGGCTGGTACGGTAAGATGGACGCTTTCTCCGCACGACTCACATCTGGGCTTAAACGTCGATGAACCGGCCAATCTCTCTGGCACGCCGCTCATCGTCGGCGAAGAGTGCTTCATATTGCGGCGCACTGGAGAGGATAATGAAACCTGTTCACTGGCCTGCGTAGAACTTCAGTCTGGCAAAGTACGCTGGTGCACCGCAGTTGCGGTTCAGACGGCGAAGAATGTCGAGATGGAATTTGAGCCAGGGCTGCAAACGCTTTCCCATCCGTGTTATCGCGATGGCAAGATTTTCGTGCAGACTAATTTCGGGCAGGTCGCAGCGGTCGCCACACAGTCGGGCCGCGTGGTATGGACAACCCCATACGTCATTGAAACAACCCGTCGGGGGAAAGTGCCGCGGACGGTTTTCCGGCCATTCGAAGCGAACGCCCCGATAGCCAATGGGGGGGCACGTCGTCGTACTTCCAAACGACTGTGACAGTATCCTGGTCTTAAACGCTTCCACAGGCGCTCTGGAAAAGCAAATTGCCAAATCGGCAGTGGGCGACGTGACCCAACTGCTTTCGGTTACAGGCGATCACCTTCTGATTGCTGGAGAAACCAGGGTCACCTTCCTCAATTTTGTGTGGTGGAAAGGCAGCACAGGTTCGGCAGCAAATCCGGGCTATTGGCGTAACGATTTTGCGCCGATCTTAGGTCGATGCGCTATGTCGAAAGTGCCGATCATTGCGGCGAGAGGGGCGCTTTACGCGTTGAACCTCAAGATCGGCAAAGTTCTCTGGCGACAAGCGTATGCCGATCCATCTGATGCCGGCAACATTACCGCGTCGAACGGTTACCTGATCGTCGCAGGCCCGACGCACGTTACGGTTTATCCTCCTAATCTCGATGACTGCGGGAGCACGCCGGCCGACCGTTAACAACTTCCGCTTTCCAATCCCCTTCTCGCCGAATAGTCTTTAACGCGACGCTTCGATCATGCTTACGAATCTTTCCCAACGACTGCTATCCGCCTTGCAGTTTACGCGGATGGCGCTTGTGTTTACTGCGATCTCCAATGCGCAGTGCACGCTCTTGCTGCGCGCGGCGCGGGATGCTTCCACCCAGAAGCTTCCGCTCTTGCAGGTTCTGCCTTCGCGTCTGATGCTGGCGGTGGCGCTGATCTCGATTGGGCTTTATGGGTTTGGAATGTCGCTGAATGACATTATCGATCGACGGCGCGACAGTGCGATTGCGGCGCATCGGCCACTGCCTTCGGGGCGGATCGGGCTTTTTACGGCGTATCTGATCTGCTTTTCCCTGATCGCGGCGGCCATCCTGGGTGGCGTCGCTTTTCTTGCACACGACCACTGGCAGATGGAGGGATGGATCAGCCTTTGGCTGATCGTGTTCACGGCCGGGCTGATTACGTTTTATGATTTCGCCGGCAAATACCTGGTCGCGCCGGGGTTGCTGACGCTGGGGTTGATTCGATTTTTCCATGCACTGATTCCAGCGCCGCGGGTGCCGCTGTTATGGCACCCCCTGCTGCTGCTGGACCACGTGGCGATTCTGTCGGCGGTGGCTTATTGCTGGGAGGAGAAGCGGCCGACGCTTACGCGGCGGCACTGGTGGGTGGTGGCGGGCGGGCTTGCGTTTGTGAATCTGGTGGCGATCGCGGGATGGTGGTGGCGGCTGGCGAGCCATCATGTCCCGATGGGGATGTGGATTACTCCGGGGCTGGTTCTGCCGGGGGTGGCGGTGATCGGATTTCTGGTGGTGGGATGGCGGATTCGGCGGACTGCGCCCAACTCGCGGGCGGCGGGGCAGAAGCTGATGTTGTATGGGCTGCTGTGGCTGATTCTTTATGACGTGGCGTTTACGGCGGCGTACGTTCGAGTGGCTGCGGCGGCCATTCTGCTTGTGTTTCTACCACTTGCTTACCTTAGTGTTCAACTCATGCGATGGTGGTCGAATTTATTGCTGCTGTCGCAAAAGCCAGAGTTCAAACGGGCCTGAGGTCCAATAATCGCGTGGGAACGGTAAGTTGGGAAAGATTTTTGGTTTTTTCCTTGACCGCTGTGTGTTTTATGTTACAAAACTTGTGTTGGAATAATTAACGTTGACCCTCCAGAGCCGGATCGCGCGCCCTCCAGCGGTCCGGCTCTCCTTTTTTTGCACGGTGCCAACCGCGCACTCTGAGCTTATTCGATCAAACCACTTTTTCGGTTGAATTATTCCACGGTCAGAGGTGCACCGCTGTGTTGGCCGTAATCTCGCCACGTTATCCCACCCACCCGCGCCGCCGACATCGACAACTACGAACCCGACCCAGACTCCAAACCCCACGGCGTCCCCATAGGCAGAACCTTCTCCTTTGCATCCGAAGGTTCAAAGATCTACCCCGGCACCGGTCGCGACAGCAGCGTCGACATCCCCGCCCAATACACAACTGACAAACCCGCCTGCGTCTACGTCGGCCTCGGCAAAAAAGATTTCGACCTACCTTGCCACGTTGTTGGATCGATAATGATCTGCAATCCGCGCCCACCCCGCATCACCGCAAAAATCTCACTTGATGCGCGTGGAAGTCAGTCCATGACTAATCGCGAATTTCGTAAGCCCGGCGATCGAATGAATCTTCAGCTTCTGCATAATATTGGTGCGATGCGTGTCCACCGTTCTTACGCTCAGAAAAAGCATTTCGCTCACCTTAACCGACGTAAATCCTTCTGAAATCAACTGCAGAATTTCGCGCTCGCGCGGCGACAGCTTATCCAGTTCGCTGCTGGACTGTTCTCCCCGCGATCGACGAACATAGTCCGTCATAACCACATCAGTTAAGCTTGGGCTCAAATATCTCTGTCCCCCGGCTACCGTACGGATCGCCGTAAGAAGCTCGGCAATCGCCGCATCCTTCAGCACATAACCGACTGCACCGGCGCGGAGCGCCTCGATTACATATTGTTCATCGCTGTGCATCGAAACCATGATCACGGATGTCTTCGGATAGGCCTTGGAAATCTGCCGGGCCAGCTCAATGCCGTTAAGGTGCGGCATTTCGACGTCGGCCAGCACGATATCGGGAGTCAGCTTGCGGCAGATCTCCAGCGCTTCGTTTCCTGAACCCACCTCGCCGATCACGCGAACTTCCGAAGTTCCGTCGAGCAGCGACCGGATTCCCGATCGCACGAGGGTCTGGTCGTCCACCACTAAGACCGTCGGGATCATCGTTCCTCCGCATGGCTTAAAAGCAGGTCAAGGACAACGCGCGTCCCTGAGCCAACGATGGATTCTACGCTAAAATCCCCGCCCAGAAACCCAATCCGCTCGCGAATACCCGCCAATCCAATGCCGGTCTTGCTTCGGCTGTCAAACACAGAGCTGGTATCAAATCCAATACCGTCGTCGTCGACAATGACGCGCAACCGGCCGTCGCCCCAGAACATGGAGACGACAATTTGCTTTGCCTTCCCGTGCTTGACAGCGTTGGTCAACAGCTCCTTGACGGATCGGAACATGTAATTCAAAAGGATCGTCGACAGCGGCGTTGCCCGGCCCTCTTCGTTGACGGTCACTTCAACCTGCGCCTGACGCCCGAATTGCTCCGCGTAATGTTTAAGAGTGGGCACGAGTCCCAGCGTGTCCAGCATCGTCGGGTGCAGGTCGAACGTCAGAGTCCGAGCGCGGTCAATCAGGTCGGTAATCAGATTGACGGCATCGCCAATACGGTTTGACGGAATTACTCCGGTTGCGGATTCAGAAATCGCCGCGGTCAGATTGAGCTTCAGCACGGTCAGGACCTGGCCCAGGCCGTCATGGACATCGTGCGCCAGCCGGCGGCGCTCAAGCTCCTCTGCCTGCGACAGGCGAATCGAGAGTTCGCGAAGTGCGTGGGTCCGCTCGTCGACCATTTCAGCCAGGCGGGTGCTCAGGTTTTTAAATGCCGAACATAGATATGCCGTCAGGATCAGAAGCACCAATCGTATGGCCGTGTTCAAGGCAGCATACGCTCGCAGGCTATATTCTACGCCTTCATTCAGCTCTACAACAATCCACGCCACGCTGCAGATGAGCGCCATCACACAGCCGGCGCGTCGCCCCGCAAACCAGGTCGCGATCAGCACCGGCGCCGCATACAAAAGTGAGAACCGAATCTCCGGTCCGGTGACATAATCCACATAGGCAACTCCCGCGAGAAGCGCCAGCGAACCACCGATGACCGGAAACAAAACAGGATTCGAAGGTCGCCGCTTCAAATGACGCTCCAGTCTTTCTGATTTGAATGCGACCCGGCTCGGCCGCCGGGATTCATGCCAACCGGGCTCGAAACCCACTCGGTTTAACCAGCAACTTCCTGCAGCCTTGAAGCAACTCGTCTAATGTGGCCGGGCGGTCCGTCAAGAGAGCTCCGATCAAAACGCCGTTCATCGACCGTAAAGAACCCTCCAAACCGTTCAATAATTGGAGGACGAAATTCAGGCAATGGCTCCGGCTCCGCGATATGAATCCGGATGACGAATATGCTATTCGCGGGAAGGTCGGCCACCAGCATCAGCTCATCGTCGTCCAACTCGACCTCGTTCCACCAGTCTTTGGGAACCCCTTGCCACCAACATTTTTCCGTAGGAATGGAATTAACCGCCAGGAACGGGTCGTTCGGCAGTCCGCCCCGATCCGTCCACAGCCGGTTCACACACGCAATGTTTTCAATGTCATCCTGAGACACATCACCTGGTGAAATGAAGTGAGTTGAAAACATCAGCTTTGGCCCAATCGGCTGGCCAAACGCCCACTTACGAAAAACCACGCCCGCAAACCCGACACGCAACCCAGTTGGGCGCAGATTCTCGGCACGTTTCCCGGGCTCACGGGCCTCGGTGCCCGCGTGCCTCTTCCCATCCGCCCTGCTTCCCCTCAAAATGCCCCAATGCCCATCCAACGCAAATTCGTGATCGCAATTGCGCTCTTGTTCCTCCTCACCGCAAGCCAGCTTCACGCCGCCGATCAGCCCAATCCGGTCGACGCCTCCTCCTTCCTCTTCAACCGCCCCCACGAGTCCAGACAGCGCTGGAACCAGATGGACTACGGCCCTTTCCTCACCGCCTCCATCACCATGCCCTGGCCAAAGGACGCCATCACATTCAAAGGCATCTGCGTCCGCGTCGGCGACGCCTCCCACGAGGCCGGCGTCTGTTTTGATACGGATCTGCTGCGGATGGCGGCGGGGTGGACCCAAAAGCCGCTGGAGTTGATGGGGACGCCGTTTGACGGGACGCATCGGCCGCCGGAGGGGTCGCGGCCGGCGATTCGCGGGCCGCTCAGTTTTGCGACGCGGCCTGGGCCGGGCTGGGCGAAGGGCGATGATTTTAAAGATCCGCGCAGCTCGCAGTGGGGTCCGCTGCCGGCCGACTGGGCGAA
Organism: Tepidisphaerales bacterium; assembly: GCA_038222915.1. GTDB lineage: Bacteria > Planctomycetota > Phycisphaerae > Tepidisphaerales > Tepidisphaeraceae > JBBRHH01. The sequence continues at coordinate 3,197 of JBBRHH010000063.1, read as the reverse complement.
GTATCGGGGACTGTATGTGCATGGGGATCAGGTGGTGCTTTCATATACGGTTGGCGATTGCAAGATTCTGGAGCTGCCGGGGTCGGTGGTTGTGGATGACAAGCAGGCGATTACGCGGACTATTCGGATTGAGAAATCTTCAGGGCCGTTGACGCTGCTGGTGGCGGAGGCGGATGGCGGGCCGGCGAATGTGGATGCGGGGGATAAGTCGCTTGCGGTTCTTGGGAATACGGCGGCGGCGCTGGTGCGTGGGCCGGCCGGGGCTGCGTGGGAGATTGTGGATGGGAAGCGGCTGCATTTGAAACTGCCGGCAATTGCTGCGCCCGCGATATTCAAAATCGTTCTTGTGAAGACTGACAAGGCGGACACTTCGGCGGTTGCGGGGTTTGCCAAAGATCCGGTTGTTGATCCGGAGACGCTTACGCATGGTGGGCCGGTGCGGTATCCGCAGGCGCTTTCAACACACGGGGAGCTCGGGAAGGATGACAACGCGTATACGGTCGATACGGTTACGTCGCCCGAGGACAATCAATGGAAATCGTGGCTGAGGTTTGGCGGGTTTGATTTTTTCTCGGATGGCCGGGCCGCGATTTCGACTTGGAACGGTGATGTGTGGATCGTTTCTGGGATCGACGCCAAGCTCGATAAGTTGACTTGGAAGCGATATGCAACGGGGCTGTTTCAGCCGCTCGGGTTGAAGATCGTGAATGATGTGGTTTATGCGCTGGGGCGGGATCAGATCACGCGGCTGCAGGATCTGAACAAGGATGGGGAGGCCGACTTTTACGAGACTTTTAATAACGACGTGACGGTGACGGCGAACTTCCACGAGTTCTGCTTCGATCTGCAGACGGACACGAACGGTGATTTCTTTTTTACCAAGGGCGCCCCGCTGCTGGGGACGCAGGAGTTCGATCCGATCGCGGCAAACAATGGCTGTGTGATGAAGGTGAGCAAGGACGGCAGCAAGCTGGAGGTTTATGCGACTGGGTTGCGCGCTCCGAATGGCAGCAGCACCGGGCCGCATGGGGAGATTACCTGTTCGGACAATGAAGGGATCTGGACGCCTTCTTCGCGGATCAACCTTGTGAAGCAGGGTGGCTTTTATGGATGCATGGGGACGGCGCATCGCGATCCGAAGCCGACGAGGTATGACAACCCGCTTTGCTGGCTGCCGCACAATGGCGTGCCGGGTTCGCATGATGTGATCGACAATTCGAGCGGCGGGCAGGCTTGGATTACTTCGGACAAATGGGGGCCGTTTACCAACGATCTGATCGCGACTTCTTACGGAACGTGCTCGCTGTTTCATGTGATGATGGAGCGCGTGGGCGATGAGGCGCAGGCGGGGTTTGTGAAATTTCCGCTGAGCTTTGCGACGGGAATCATGCGGGCGCGGTTTAATCCGGCCGATGGGCAGCTTTATCTGGCTGGACTAAAAGGCTGGCAGACGAGTGGCGGGCGGGATGGGGCTTTTCAGCGCGTGCGATATACCGGCAAGCCCGTGGTGAGCATTCAGGCGATGCACGTGAAGCATACCGGGATCGAGCTGACGTTTACGCAGCCACTGGAGACGGCGACGGCGGCCGACGCGAACAACTATGGGATCGAGCAGTGGAACTATAAGTGGACGAAGGAATATGGCTCGCCGGAGTTTTCGGTGAAGGAGCCGAACAAGAAAGGGCATGACACGGTTGAGATCAAGTCGATCACGGTTTCGCCGGACGGCAAGTCGGTGATGCTGGAGATTCCGGAGATTGCGCCGGTGATGCAGATGATGATCAAGGTGAAATTGAAGACGGCGGATGGCGCGCCGATGAAGCTGGACATTTTCAATACGATCAACCGCGTACCCTGATCCCTGATGCCCCTGATACGGGGCGAGTTGACAAGGTAATGCCGCGCGGGTTGTATGGCGATCATAGGAATTGTGGATTGAATTTGGCCGCGCGGGGATTTGTACACGATGAACAAGCAGCATCTGCGCCCATTGACGAGTGTTCGATTTCTGGCGGCGTTGGCCGTTCTGATGCTGCATTTCGGGCGGGTTTCGTCGGTTGAACCGCATGGCCGATTTATGGGACTGGCGCAGCATGGGCGGGCGGGGGTTTCGTTCTTCTTTATTCTCAGCGGATTTATTCTCACTTTTAATTATCGGGAATGGTTTCGAAAGGGTGTGCCGGCGGCGGCGTTCAAGCGATTTGCGCAGGCGCGGTTTGCCCGGGTGTATCCGATGCACCTGGTGGTGCTGGTGGCGATCACGCCGGTGTTTTTGTGGGTTCTGTCGGTGGATGACGTGCTGTGGGTGAAGGCGGCGGACGTGCACCGGTCGCACCTGGTGCCGTCGTGGATTGCGAACCTGCTATTGCTGCAGGTGTATGTGCCGAGCATCACCTATCAGAAGCTTTGGAACCTGCCGGCGTGGAGTGTGGCGTGCGAGGCGTTTTTCTATGCGACGTTTCCGTTTTTCGTGGCCTGGGTGATGGAGCGATTCCGGACACTGGGCGGGCTTTTGTGGCTGGCCGCAACTTGCTGGTTTGTTCAGGTTGTGGTGTTGCTGGGGGCGCGGTTTGTAGTGTTCCGCCATCACAGCGGCGGCGAGGCTTACGAGATTCTCGATGAGCTGGTGTACAAGATGCCGTTTGGGCGGGTGTTTGAATTTTTCATTGGGTGCTGTGCCGGCGAGATTTTTCTGCTGTGCCGGCCGAAGATTCTGGACGACCGGGGCGGGCGTGATGGGTTGCTGGCGCTTGGTCTGTTCGGCGTACTGGGCGTTATCGCGGCGACGATGAAGCATCTGCCTTTGACGGAAGTGCTTTACTGGTATGCGTTGTATACACCGTTTTTTGCTTTGATCATTGTGGTGCTTGGGTCGGGCCCGACGTTTCTTTCGTGGCTGCTGGAGCGGCCGATCATGATTCTGCTGGGGGAGGCGAGTTACTCGCTTTACATGATTCACTGGATCGCGATTTTGATACTGAATCACCTGAGCGATCTGGATCATCCGAATGCGAAGGCGAAGGCGCTTTCGATCGGGGCGGCGGTGTTGTGCGTGGCGGTGTCGGTGCTTTGCTTGAAGTGGATCGAGACGCCGGCCCGAACGTTCTTGCGGTCTGGGGAAAAGCGGCCGGTACGGGGGCCGATGGCGGAGCACGGGCCGGTTGTGCTTGGGCGGGACTAACCTAAATCATTTTCTT
>JBBRHH010000062.1:0-16411 GCA_038222915.1 Tepidisphaerales bacterium | reverse complement strand
CCCCATTCCAACATAAAAATTCCGCCACGACAGGCGGCCGGCCACGCACGGCGATAATCCGGGCAATTCCTGACGGCGAAGGATAGGTCAGGAATACGTCTCCGCCGGTTGCTCCCCATTGGTTGGCTTGGGCGCCGTCATGGAGGCGATCCCGCTCGCAATCGCCGTCTTCGCAATCGATAGCAGCGGCCCCATGATCATCCCCATCAATCCGCCGCCCGCCTTCTTCTCTTTCGCAACCGGCTCATCCACCACCGACACATCCACCGGCTCACCAATCTTGCTGGCGATCTTCTCCCACACTTCCTGCCACTTCTCCTTCGCCTCTTCCATCGTCGCCGCATCCACCTTCGCCCGCCGCTTGGGAGTCAGCGCCAGCGCCGCCGTCAATCCAACCACCGCCGCCGTGCCCACGGAGATCCACGGGTATTGCTTGGTCCAGGTGCGAACGTCCACCACCTCGCTCAGCGCACTGCCCATCTCGCCCAGCGTCTGCTTGATGGCCGCCTGCGCATCACTCGCCTGTTTCGCGAGAAACGCGCCTTCGTCCTTCACCAGATCCTCAGCCTTTGGTGTGGCTGGCTGCGCTTGCGGCCCGGTCTGCGATGCTCTGGCCGAACTTGGCCCGCTGGCTTCGTTTGAGCTGCTCATAACGTTCCACCGTTTGCTTCTTCGAACTGTTGAAAATCTTCTTCAGGACAATCATCGCCGTCAGACCCACGCCGCCGAGAATAACCACGGCCACGATCAAATCCCCCAGCCACGGCCCAGTCCCGCAGGCCCGGCTAATGCCGTCGGCCGCGCCGACCAGCAGCAGCACGCACGCCGTCGCGAGAAATGCGATCGCCACAAACAATCCAACGATCCCAAGTCCCGCGTATATCCCGATCTTCTTCGCGGTAAATTTCAGCCCATCGGACTTTGCCGCGATATAGAAGGAGACAGCATCCTTCAACTCATCGATCAGCCTGCGAAAATGGCCGAACGCCCGCGTCCCCGGATTCGCCGCGTTCGCGCCGGTTTCGGGATGCGGATTGGGATACGGATCAGGCGAAACGCGCTGGCCGCCGGCCCGCACATCAGTTGCTTCAGATTCCATGGCGTGATCCGTGGTTCGTGCTCAGGCATCAACTGCGTCGCCGATTCCCGTCAACCGTCGACGCACCGGTTGGTCCGGCACGGCAACGAAAGGGATATGGGAACGGCCTTCGCTCAACTGCGACGCCAGACGATACCAAGAAGCATGCCGACGCCGGCCGCGATCAGTAGCGACTTGATCGGCTGCTCGCGCACATAGTCCTCAATCCCCTGCTCCCATTCCATCGCCTTCTCGCGGCCCTGGTCATAATACTCGCCGGCCGTCTCACGCAGATTCTGAAACTGCTCCTGCGCGGCATCGCGCACCTCATTGGCCTTGTCCTTAATGGCCTGGCCAGCCTGCGCCGCCGTGTCCTTCACCTGCTTGGTCACGTCACTGGGATTATCGATACGAGACATAACGAAACTCCTTTCGAAACTAGGACGAATACAACCGTCCTTAACATGATCCGCTTATAGCCCGTTCAGCCACAAGCGCGAACCCGAAAAATTTAAATTGTCCGTCGCCCCAGCCGCACGCTCGCCGCCGCCGCCGCCCCAACGCTCAGCGCAAGGATACTCGAGACAGCGGCCGTTCCCGCCATCACACTGCCGGGCCAAAACACCTGCGTCATTGCCCCCGCCAGCGGCCCGACGACCTGCCCACACCCGATCAATGCCTCGTGATAGCCGCCATGTTCCGTGCTTCCAGAACTCAGCACCATGCCAAAATACAGACTTGCGAAATAGATCACCCCAATCGCGGCACCGAGCAGCGCCTGCCAGATCACCATCGACGCAAGGTCGATCGCAGCGCTGGCACCCGTAGGAAACAACGACGACGGCTGGACTACCACTCCCAGAAAGGCCAGTAGCATCAGCGCCGCCGCGCCCAGCAAAATCCGTGGCCGGCAATGCCACCACACCGACGAGCCCAACCCAACAAAAACAATCGTGCGCGAAACCGACCAGACACTTCCCACCAGCGTCGCTGCACTCGTCGACAATCCCTTGATCACGGGCAACAACGGAAGCATCGCCGACAAACTGTAAATGACCACATAAGTCGCCGGCAGACAGATCCGCGACAACCAAAGCGCCAGCCGCCGCGAGCGAACCAAGTCCAATTCCGGCCGCGCCTGTCCGACTACTTCCTGATCTACCGCCGACACGGCCTCGCCCGCATGGCGCAATACGAAGAGCACGGCCGAAGAACAAACATTAAAAATCGCCGGAATCAAAAAGACCCCCGCCGGCCAATAGTCGATGATCCTCCCCTGAACCGCCACCGCCAGCGCGCCCGTCGACGACCAGACGAGGTTATACACACCAATCCGGCGCGACAGCGCCTGTGATCCAACTCCACTCGAAACAAGGCTCTCCAGCGGCGGCCAGTTCAAGGCGCTCGTAAACGTATAAGCCACCAGTACAACCCCCACCGCAATCGGCGACTTGAACAGCAAGGCGCTCGCCGCGATGAGGCCCATCACCAGAAACCCTGCGCTCAGCAATGCGCGACGACCCACCCGCCGCGTAATCCGCGCCGAAACCAGCGCGCCAACAACATAAATACACCCTTGCGTCGCGGCGAGAATGAAGTTCTGCAGCATCCCCCAGCCAAAGATCCGCGTCGTGTAAAAGAATATTCCAACCAGCAGCAGCGTCGCCGCAAACGACGTCGCCGCCTCAACTGCATAAAGTGCCGTGAGGCGGCGGCCTGTCATGGAGCCCGATTTCAATGGCTGGGTAAAATTGGTCGACACGCGTCGTCGCTACTTCGCCGCCCCGAACAACTCCTGGTAAAACGACTTCATCTCCTCCCAGGATCGCTTGTCGGCCTTCTCGTTGTAAGCCACGCCCTTCGAGTTGTCGTTCCCAGCGGCCGGGTTCGTAAACGCGTGCACAGCGTTGCTGTAAGCCGTCAAAACCCAGTCGACCTTCCCGCCGCGCATCTCCTCTTCAAACGCCTGAATCTGCGCCGGCGGCACGCTCGGATCATCCGCCCCTGTCATCACCAGCACATGCGCCTTGATATTCTTCGCGTCTTCGGGCGTAGGCGAATCCAGCCCGCCGTGAAAGCTCACACACCCCATGATCTCCGCGCCACTGCGCGCCAGCTCCAGCGAAGTGGTGCCGCCAAAGCAGTACCCCATCACCGCCAGGCGCTTCGCGTCGACCTTCTCATTCTTGGCAAGAATCTCCAGAGCGCCGGCCGCCCGCTCCCGCAACAGCTTGCGATCCTTCTTATATTTCCCGGCCGCCCCCGAAGCTTCCTTAGGATTCGTCGGCCGCGTGTCCTTGCCGTAAATATCCCCGGCAAACGCCACATACCCGAGCTCTGCAATCCGCTCCGCCTGCTTCTTGGCAAACGGCCCCATCCCCATCCAGTCATGAACAATCAAAACGCCCGGCGCCTTGGCCGTTAGTGCATCGTCATAGGCGAGATACCCTTCGCAGGCCGTATCGCCCACCTTGTACTCCACCATCTCAGTATGAATCTTCGCCTGGGCAAAAGTCGTCATCACCAACAGCATCAACGCAGCATAAAAAATTCGCATCAGGTTCCTCCAGGGTAAAAATTGTTGCGCCATTCTGCGCAAGTCGCCCCCGCCCCGCCACTCTTATTCTTTCACGCTCTGCCAGAGCTTCTGCTCGACCCCGTGAAACTTCGTAAAGCTTTCATCCAACTGCTTCATCAGGCTCTTCAGATGCGTCTCATTCACCTGCTTGCTCGCAATCGCGTCACGCAGCGCCTGCGCCGCGTCATTCACATCATTCGCCCCCTCGGCAAATTCGCGCGCCGCATCAAACAAGTTCAAGTTCCCCGCCTCGCCCGGCCCTGGCTTATAAAGAAGCCGCCACGGGCTGCGGCGAATCTCGCTGCTGGCGTTCTTCAGGTTATCCCCAGTCTCTTTCAACGAAGTGATCATCCCGTCCAGCTTGGCCTTGTTCCCAACGACGATCGCCTTCGCCGATGCCCCCACATCCTTCACATCCGACGCCGCCGATTTGATGTCATCCACCGCACTCGAAGCATTCTGCACCAGGTTGTCCACGCGCAAAATAAACGCGTTGGCCCGGTCGAGCAGTCCAGGAAATTTCGCCTTAAAATCGCCGGTCAAATCCTTGATGTTGGCCAGGCTCATCGAAAAATCCCCCGTCGGATTGCCGACCACTTCCTTCACTTTTTCCAGCAGGGCCGTTGCCGCCGGCAATGTCTTGTCGCCGATCTGCGAAAACGCCTGCGTCAGCGGATTCGGCAATCCCTGCATGATCGAATCGTCCGCAAGGGCCGGCCCCTTCCCCAGGCTCTCGATATTCAGCCAGCTCGTCCCCAGCAGCCCGCCGCCGATTCGAATCCGCGATTCCTGCCGCAGCACATAACGCTTCGGAATCGTGTAGTGCACGAGGATGCGTGGCTCGCCCTTCGCCGACTGCATGTCCACCACTTCGATTTTCTTCACGCTCCCCACCTTGAAGCCGCCGATGCGCAATTCATCCCCAACCTGCAGGCCGCTGATGTCGTCCGACATCGAAAAGCTCACCGTCCTCCGCAGCATCGGATCAAACAGCCCGCCGATCCCCTTGATGGCGATGGCGACCGCGAAAATCAGTACCACGCTGATCAGGATGAAAGCGCCGGCGGCGAACGGGTTGCGATGTCGATTGGCCATGTCTGGACTCGAATCTTAAATGTCTCGGTGGTTCATCGGGTGCTGGATTCCGTTTTGCCCAGCAGATCGCTCAAATAGCCGCCCGCCTTGCGCCGTTCGGTCAGCGGCCCTTCAAGCAGGCCATAAACAAACTGCCGCACCAGCGGGTCGGTCGAATCGTGAATCTCCTCCGGGCTGCCGGAAACCACAAATTTCCCCCGATCCAGCAACACCATCCGCCGGGCAATGCGAAACGCCGAATCCATCTCGTGCGTCACAACAACACTCGTCACGCCAAGCTTCTGGTTCAGGTCGATAATCAGCTTGTCGATCTCGGCGCTGGTATACGGATCGAGCCCGGCCGACGGCTCATCATAAAAAAGAATTTTCGGATCCAGCGCAATCGCCCGCGCCAGCCCCGCCCGCTTCTTCATCCCGCCCGAAAGCTCTGAGGGCATCTTGTCCGCGTGCTCGCGCAGATCCACCAGTTCCAGCTTGATCTTCACCATAATCTCGATGGTGTCTTCCGACAGATCTGTGTGCTCCCGCAGAGGCAGCGCGACGTTGTCGGCCACGCTCATCGAGTTAAAAAGCGCCGCACTCTGAAAAAGTACGCCAACAGATTTACGATAATCCGTCAGCTCCGTATCGGTCATGTTCTTCAGGCTCTTGCCCATGATCACCACGTCCCCCCCGTCCGGCAGAATGCTCCCCATCATCAGCCGAAGCAGCGTAGATTTCCCCGAGCCCGATCCGCCCAGAATCACCAGGGTTTCGCCGTTCTTCACGTCGAGCTGAATTTTGTCCAACACCGTCCGGCCATCGTAGATCTTGGTGACCGATTCAACCTGGATGATGGCAGAGTCGTCGGCCACGACAGCTATAGCTCCAGAAAGTAAAACGCCGCGGTAAACAGCAGATCGACGGCAATCAGCGAAACAATCGTCAGCACCACTGTCCGCGTCGTCGCCTGCCCGACACCCGTCGCGCCGCCCTTAACGCCCAGCCCCAGGTAGCACGCCAGCGAACTGATGATCACACCGAAAACGCCCGCCTTGATCAAGCCGGTGAAAAAATCCATCAGCTTGAGCGGCTGAAAAGTATTGCGAAGGTATTTGATCGGCTCGATGTGCAGGAACAGGTTCGCGATCACCATCCCGCCCAGCATCCCCATGATGTCCGCAAGTGCTGAAAGGCAAACCAGCATGATCGTTGTTGCCAGCACCCGCGGCAGGACCAGAAACCGCACCGGCGAGATCGCCATCGTCTCCATCGCCTCAATCTCTTCCGATACCACCATCGCCCCCACTTCAGCGGCAATGGACGCCCCCGCATACCCGCTCAAAACGATCGCCGCCATCAACGGCCCAAGCTCGCGAAAGATCGCCACGCCGATCACATTGGCAACCTTGTCCACCTGTCCATAGTCGCGCAAAATCGGGGCCATCTGCAGCGCAAGAATCGCCCCGATACAAAAAACCACCAGGCTCACGATTGGAATGCTCTTGACGCCAACGCGAACCATCTGCTCCCAGAGATTGGCCCAGCTGATCCGCCGCCCCCGTTTTCCGAAGAGCGCCTGTTTCGCCGAGCCTATCGTGTCGCGCAGCAGCAGGCCGATGCCGCCAAGCAGATCAACGGCATCAATCGCCGCGGTGCGGAGGAAGGTGAAAGGGGCAAGGGGAGACATGCGAATATGACGCGGACCGACGGTTCAATTCCAACTGGCCTCAGCTTGTCTTGGCCAACGCTTCGGCTTCGCTTTCAGTGACAACGAAGATCGTATTCAATCGCGCAATTTCAAGCAGCCCGCGCACCCGCGGCTGAAGGTTGGTCAAAAACACTTTGTTCGGCCCCTTCCCCATCCGCCGCAGCAATTCGACCAGCACCGCGATCGCGCTGCTGTCCATGTAGGGCACGTTTTCGAGATTCAGGATCACCCGCTTCGAAAGGCTCTTGTCCAGAAGTCCAAACAGGGCCCCGCGAAGCTCGGGGCTGTTGTTCAGATCGATCTCGCCGGACACGCTGACAACAAGCGCGTCGCCCTCGCTACGGGCGCTGGGGATCAGCGTACTGGTGGATTTCAGTTCGTTCATATTTTATCGTCCCCGGATAACAAACCGCCGGTTCCATAAAAGCTACTATAACCCCCAGACTGTTTTACGCACGCCTTCGCCCGCGCGACATTCGATTTCGTGTCATCGTCAATTGCGTTCCCTGGTCCATCGGCGTGAAGGTAATGTCATCCATGAGCTGCCGCAGGCAGATCATCCCCACCCCGCCCGGCTTCATCAAGTCGCGCGGCGCATCCTTGGGCAGCATCGTGGTGTCGAATCGCTCGCCCCAATCCCGAACCGTGATCCGCATCGACGGATCTTCAAACTCCGCCACCACCTGCACCGGCCGATCCATTGCCCCGCGATAAGCGTGGCGCATCACGTTCGCCATCGCCTCGTTCACGCAAAGGCCCATCTCGTTGCCGCTGGTCTCATCAAACCCGCATTCAGCACAAAACGCCTCGATCTCTTTGCGAACCCCCGCCAGGTTCGCCGGATCGCTGAGCACCTGCGTTTCCAGCCGACGCGCATTGAAGGGTGGAGTGGACACCGTCAAACCTCACTTAGGGGTGACCTGTTTCTGCTGCGACAGCCACGCCTGCCAGCGGAGAATCGCCGTCTTCCGCACAGGCTCGTCATCGTAATAGTGATAGCCAAAGTCGTCTCCCGCCAGCCGCTGCAAAGCGCCGATCGCGAAAAACCGCACTGCGGCATCATCGCTCGCCAGATCGCGCACCATATCGCCCGCCGGCGCGGTGTTGTGCCGATCGACCGCCACCTTCATCGCCGGAATCTTCACCATCGGGTCCGGATCGGACACCACCGGATCTGGCGCGGGAACACAGCCGCACAGCAGGGGGATCAGGCAGATCAATAACACGCCAACCGCGATGCGGCACATTTGCGTCCTTCCCGACAGCGCACTCTTCAACCTCGGCCATTAGACCCGCAATGCCGAAGCACGCAAGACTTGATCGCGCCTCGTCATTATCGGCCTTTGATCGTCGCCGGCTTGAATCGTACGTCATACCTCGAAGGATATCGATTCGCCCGCGCCAGCAGGAATTGTTGCCAGGGTCCGGCGTACTATTCTGATAGACGTCGCCATCGGTCGCCAGAAAGGGACAAATTGATTCGCGTCGCCATCGTCGGCTTCGGCTTCATGGGCCGGACACATTTTCAATGCTATCGCAACAACGATGCCTGCGAGGTCGCCACCGTCGTGACCCGTGATGAGGTCCGCAAACAGGGCAAACCCATCGCCCGCGGCAACCTCGCCGTCGGTGCGGACCATCTCAATGTCGCCGGCGTTCACTTCGCCGACAACTGGAAAGACGTCATCGACGATCCCTCCATCGATCTGGTCGATATCTGCACCCCAACCCACACCCACGCCGAAATTGGCCTCGCCGCGCTGGCCGCCGGAAAGCACGTCTTTGTCGAAAAACCCATGGCCCGCTCGCTCAGCGATGCCCAGGCGCTGGTCGACGCCAGCAGGAAATACAAACGAATCCTCCACGTCGGCAACGTCCTCCGCTATTGGGGCCAATATGTCGAAGCCAAAAATATGACCGAACGCGGCGACATGGGCCCTTTCCGCTACGGCCGATTCGAACGCCACGGCGGCAAGCCCGCGTGGGACGCCGCCGAATGGCTCTCCGACGCCGCCAAGAGCGGCGGCGCCGTCCTCGATCTCGCCCTCCACGACATCGACGCCGCCATCTGGATGTTCGGCATGCCCGCATCCATCGACGTCACCGGCCGCCTCGAAGGCGATCTCCCCGTCGCCATGGACGCCACCTGGAACTACCGCAACGGCGCGCAGGTACACCTCCACGCGCGCTGGGATCTCCAAATCGGCGCCCAGTTCCGCTACGCCTTCGCCATCGAATCGGCCCGTGGCAGCCTCCAGTGCGATTCCACAACCGGCGCAGTGCTCACCGCCATCGAAGGCGGCCAGGTCCGCGAAATCCCCTTCGACCGTCGCCTCGCCTATCAACTGCAGGCCGACGATGTGCTCGATGCCGTCACCAAAGGCAAGAACACCACCCGCGTCACTCCCGAATCGTCACTGCAAAGCCTGAAATTTGCCCTGGAACATCTGGCCGCTGTCGAAACCTACGCCCGCACCCTCCCGCAGCGCATGACCCGCTCGCCCTATGACGCCAAATAATCACCCCGGCTCTGCAAGTTGCCGTTCGATCAACTCCCGCAGCAGCGACCGATGGCACCGCGATTCCCGCGTACACGCCGACGAACAAAGCAGGGTAATTGTCTCCCCGCCGGCCACACGCTCCGCCAGCGCACGGATCTTCCCGCGATTCGCGAGTTGCTCGCGAAGATAACGTTGCCGATACTCCGCCCAGGAAAGCGGCAACCCGGATTTCCCGTAATAGGCAGCATGAAGCGCAGTGCTCGGCCCCAAACTCGCATCCCACGCATGCCACGTCTCCTCCTCTTTCGGCAGCGCACGCGGACGATACCGGGCAACAAGCAGCCGATGCCCGTCGTCGGGTTCGACAGGATCATCCCACCGTTTGGTCGTGATCGGCATCCCCCATTTTAGTCCGGCGTTTCCGACGGTTCCGAAGTAGGCTTGGGCCTGGGCAGGATCGGCGGCGGTGGCTTCACCGGCCGCAGCGAATCCGTATTCAGCCGACCTTGCGCGGGCTGATCGATCGCCTGCCGCTGGAACTTCGGCGTGCGCGGGTCCGGATGGAGCGGATCATCCGATTTGCGCATCAGCCAGAGCCCGCCAAAAACCACGGCCGCCAGCAACAGGCAGATAAACGAGATCAGGCCGCCAGTGACAGGAGATTCAGAGTCGTTGGAAGCCATGTCTCAAGTGTAACCCCCAACGTCCGCGAATAGAAAACCAATCTCGACCAATTACTCCTTAACCCACGGCGTGTCATCCACCCCCGCCAGCCGGTTCGCCAGCCGCGCCTGCACGAAAAGCCAGTCGCTCAGCCGGTTGAGATAAACGATAAACAGTTGAGGCACCGGCCGATCCTCCGCAAATCCCACCAGCAACCGCTCGGCCCGCCGGCAGATCGTCCGTGCCAGGTGCAGCCGGGCGCCGGTCTCAGTCCCCCCGGGCAGGATAAACGTCCGCAGCGCCGGCAGATGATCCGTAGCCGAATCAATCTGCATCTCCAGCCGGGCGATCGCGGCCTCATCAAAATGCGGAAGCGAAGCGGCCGAAGGGCTCGCCTCGGGAGTCGCCAGGTGCGACCCCAGCACAAACAACTCATTCTGGATCTGCCGCAGCGCCGCCGCGATCTCCGCCAGATCAGTGACGGCCGCCAGCCCCAGCGCGGCGTTTAGCTCGTCCACGGTGCCGTAACATTCCAGGCGCGCGTCGTCCTTGCGAACGCGATCGCCGCCAAACAGGCCCGTTGAGCCGTCGTCGCCAGTGCGGGTGTATATTTTCATGATCCTTTAATTGCTCAAATGGCGACTGCCCTTCACACATTGGACACGTCGCTTTATTTCACGCACTCTAACAAACGAACAACAACGTGGCGATAACATATAAAGAGTAGACCCTCGGAGTAGAGCATGGCCAATACGCATGTGAAATATCTCCTCATCGGCGGCGGCCTCGCCAGCAGCTCCGCCGCGCAGGCAATCCGCGAACGTGATCCGTCCGGATCCACCCTCCTCGTCGGCCAGGAAGTCAATCGCCCCTACGACCGCCGCCCCATGAGCGCCGATTACCTCCTCGGCCGCACCACCCGCAACGAACTGTTCACGCTCGACGAAGCCTGGTTCGCAACCCACGACGTCGCCCTCCGCACCCGCGTCCGCGTAACCCGCCTCGATCCCGCGCGCCAGGTCGCCATCCTCGATACCGGCGATGAAATCACCTACGACAAGGCACTCCTCGCCACGGGCGCAACTCCCAACATCCTGCGCATCCCCGGCGCAGACCTCCCCAACGTCCACTATTTGCGGACGCTCGAGCAGGCCGATCGCCTTCACAACGCCATCGAAAAAGCCCTCTCCGAAGGACGCAAACACATGCGTGGCCGTGGCAGGGTCACCATCATCGGCGGCGGAACGCTCGGCGTCGAACTCGCCACCGCCCTCCTTCAGCTTGGTCTCGCCGTCGATCTGGTCGTCTCGCGCGGTTTCCCCTGGCCGCGCTATGTAGGCGAATGCACCGGCCGATTTTTCACACGCCTCCTCGAGGCCCGTGGCATCCGCGTCCACGTCAACACCGTCGTCCAGCGCCTCGACGGCGACGGCCGCGTCCAGCGCGTCGTTCTTCCCAACGGCCCGCTGCTGGAAACCGATTTTGTCGTCGTCGCCATCGGCGTCACGCCCAATAAAGACCTCCTCCGAGGCACCGCCATCACCGCCGAGCAGGCCGTCCTCGTTGACGATCACGGCCGCACCAACAACTCCGCCGTCTACGCCGCCGGCGACTGCGCCGCCATCTATGACAGTCGATTCGACAAATATCGCATGCTCTGCCTCTGGAACGGCGCACAGGCGACAGGCCGCCTTGCAGGATTGAACATGGCCGGCGGCGACGAAAAGTACGACACCCTCAGCGGCTTCACCAGCACCATCATCGACGTCCCCGTCGCCGTCTGGGGAGCAGCCCGCGCAGTCGATCACCGCCTCCAGCGCGGCCAGCAGTCCGTCGACGCCCCCGACTTCGCCGACATCGGAGTCGGCAGCGACCAGCGCGTCGCACAGGTCATCGCAGTAGGAAATGCAACCGAAGACCCGACCCTGCCGGAACTCGTCCGTCGCCGCGCGATGGTCGACGACCGCGAGCAGGAACTCAAAGACCTGCGGACCAACCTCGGCAACATCTAAGCGGCCGGTGTGGCCGTGCCGCCAAGCCGAAACGGCGCAGCCGCCGTATCCGCCGCAAGATATTTCGAAGCCCACAACCACAAAACGCCGCCCACCAGCATCGCCCCCGACACTGCCAGAAATCCCATGTTCATATTCCCATGAAAATGATCGTTGATCGCCCCGATCGCCGGCGGCGAAATCGCGTCCCCCAGCGCGTGAATCACCAGAATGTTCAGCGCAAACGCCGTCGACCGCATGCCCGGGTGCGTCACATTCGCCAGCGCCGTATTGCTCGGCCCGGTGTTAAAAAACAGACAGAACACCGCCATGAAGATCACCGCCCACGCCCACGGAAACGGCGTAATCAGCATCAGCAGAAAAAGCCCAAACCCCAAAATCATTCCCGCCGCCGAGATCAAAAAATATGATCCCGGAAAACGATCGCGAAGCTTGTCCCCTGCCCAACCCCCGATCAACGTCGCCGCCAGGCCGGAGACGACCGTAATGATTCCAAACTTGAAGTTGATCGGGCCCAGTTCCGGTTTCCACGTCGCCTCGGCCACCTGCGCGAGCGGGCCATGCAATCGAAACAAAACGTACTTGGGAATCCAATACCCCGCCCCACCAATCGCAAAAGTCATCGCCGTCATCGCCAGCGTATTCAGCACATAAGACGGAATCCGCAGCAGCACCTTGTAATCGCCAATTGACACGCGATGCACCACCTGCGCCCCGTCGGCCGTTCCCCGTCGCGGATCGCGCATGAAAAACGACCATACCCCCAGTGCAATTCCCGGCGGCACCACCAGGAAAAACGCCCAGTGCCACGTCTTCCACGAAGCCACCGCCCCGCCCAGCACATAGCCCAGCGCGCTCCCCACCGGAATCGCCATATAAAACCACGCCAGCACCGTGCCGCGCGTCTTCACCGGATACATGTCCGAAATAATCGTCGGCGCAACCGGCCCATACGCCGCCTCACCCACGCCCACAAATAGCCGCGTTACCAGCAGCATCCCATATGAAGTCGCCAGCCCGCTCGCGCCGCTCGCCAGCGTCCACAGCAGCACGCCAATCCCCACCAGCAGCCAGCGCGAAACCCGATCGCCAAGCCATCCGAAGATCGGCGAGATCAACATATAGCTCAGCAGAAACGCCGTCGCCAGCCAACCCATCTTCTGGTCGGCGTTCGCATCGTTGAAAAGAAAATCCTTCTGGATCGACGGCACCACCGCCGCCAGCACCTGGCGATCGATGTAATTGAACAAATTGATGCTGACCAGCAGCAGCAGGGCGGTCCGCGCCGGGCGCACCGTTTTCGACTCGAACCGCGGCATTTCAGCATCGTCCATGCGGCAGGATCATCGCGGCACAAATCCCAATGTGCAATCTGAAAACAAAAACACCCCCGGCCGCCATGGCCGGGGGTGTGGACTTGCGAGAAAGTATAGATGAATTACATCCAGTGCTGCAGTCGACTCCGCAACTATTGCAGCAGCCGAAGGGCCTGCTGAGGCGCGGAGTTCGCCTGTGTCAACACCGTCGTTGACGCCTGGGACAGGATCTGTGCACGTGTAAGAGCCGCTGTTTCCGACGCGAAGTCGGTATCGCGGATCGCGCTCTGGGCCGCCGTCGCATTTTCCAACGCGACGCCCAGGCTGTTCACCGTCGAACCGATCGTGAACTTCTGGAACGCGCCCAGCCGGCCTCGAAGTGAGCTGACCTGCCCGATCGCCGAGTCGATCACCTTCTGGGCAACGGTCAGGTTCGTGCTAGACAGCGAGTTCACGCCGCCGCTTCCCAGCGTGCTGAGATAACCCTGTGTCGCGTTGCCGAGGCTGCCGGTCGAAACCGATCCGACCCCGATCGACGCCTTGTCCGTTTCCGTCACCTTCGAACCCAGGGCAAACGTCGCGCCGCCGCCCTTGATATAGAAGTTGTCCGTCCCGGCCTTATTGAACGCCGACGCAATATCGAACTGCACGTCCAGGTTCGCCGAACGATACGTCGTGGACAGCCCGTCAACCTGCGCCTTGGCGCCATTGATGTTGACCGTGGCATCCGTGCCGTAACTCTTCGTGTCCGGCAGGAACGTGCCCGAGATCGTCTTGACGCTGACGAACTTGCTCGAGCCGTACTCCGTGGAGTCGAGCTTGAGGGCCGTGCCGCTCAAGGTCGCGCTCACGCCGGTCGCGGTCTTGACGTTCGTCACAGCGGCCGCAATCGCGCTCACGGCGGTGCCCGAAGCAAACGAGAGCTGCTGCGTGCCGTTAGCGCCGGCGATTTCCAGCGTCACCGTCGCGCCCGCGATGGTGCCGCCCGAATACGCCACATCGCCCGTCGTGGCGCTGGTCACAACCTGCACAACGACGTTGATATTCGCGCCGTCCGGAACCCGCGCCGAGTTCACCTGCACATTGGCCAGGTTCGTCGTGTTGATGCCGCTGGTGAGATAGTCGAGGTTGCCGTTCAGAAGCTTCTTGCCTTCGAATGCCGTCGACTGGGCGATTCGGTTGACAGTGCTCAGGATCGAGTCCACCTGCAACTGATTCGCGTTGATTTCATCAGCGCTCTGACCGCCAGTGTTCGCCGCCTGATTCACCAGGCCCTGCAACTGCGTCAAAAGCGAGCTGACTTCGTTCAAACCACCTTCGGCGGTTCCGATCACATTGCTGGCCCGGCCGGCATTGTCGATCGCCTGTGTAATACCTGCTTTTTCGCCTTCCAGGTTCTGGCTGGCGATCAAGCCTGCAGGATCATCCGCACCGGTGTTGATTTTCAAACCGGTGCTGAGCCGCTGCAGGCTCGTGGTCAATTGATTGTTGTTCTTGCTCAACGCCCGCTGGGCAACCAGCGACGTCACATTGGTGTTAATTCTGCTCATTGCTGTCTCTCCGTGACCGGTTGTCGGACTTCGCCGCAACCGTTTGTTGAGCCCGATGCAGATCTGCGGTCCGCATGCAGGCGCTTCACTCCCTTGAAGGCTATCGCTCGTGGATCAGGGGACATTCCACAGCAGCCTGGAAGCTTCATCTGCTTCCTGGGAGGGTTAAACCATCCCACGATGGGTCATACGACCTCCTTCCTCACAAGTCCGCGCCGGCCGGAAAGCGTTGGCCGCGGCAAGCGCACCGTTGATTACGGCAATGGTCGTATCGACTGTGTGAAAAGGGGGACTTTAGCTATGAAACCCGCGAAAAACCGCTATTTCACGGGTTCTACGCGCTTCGCATGGCGCTCATACTAAGAGTGTGATTCTTATTGGACAGGTGAGATTCCCTATGGGCGGGTCAGGCGATCTTTAACGACAGACCACGCGGCCGGGCCAGTAGTTGCATCGCCCTGGCAAAGCGTGATGTGGTCGGAAGGAAGCACCACAAAATCCCCAACCCCATCAAGCTTGGCGCTCTCAAGGGTCACCACCCCATCCCCCTCACCAAGCATTTGTTTCACGTTCACTTTGTCCGCGACGTTCGCCACTTTCGACATCAGCCACTTGGCGCCAAACTTGTCCGTAGACTTCGCCTCCACCCCACGAGCCCACTCCCCAACCGCATCGCCCGGATCGTCAAACCGTCCCGCCACAATCGTATACCGAACCCCCGGCCGGCGCTCGCGCCCATTCAACCGCTTGATGCATTCCGAATCCGGCAGCAGGTCCTTCGCCGCCGCGCTCAGCGGCGAATCCATCAGCGCCGTCACCTGCCAGTCATCCTTCATGCGCGAATGCAGTCGCCACCGCGCCAGAAACTCCAGCCGCGCCCAGCCCGAACCATGGTTCGGCGGCGCAATCATGATCATCCGATCCACACCCCCCGCATATCCATCACCTTCCACATAACTCCGCGCCACCAGCCCGCCCATCGAATGCGAGACAATATCCATCTTCAGCCGCGGATACCGCTTGTGCAGCGTCTCCAGCGCATTTCCAAACGCCGCCCCCGCCTCCGCAATCGATTGCTCGCTCGAATAGTTAAAAGTCGCCGCCGCAAATCCCGCATCACCAAGCTCGTGCTGCATCCGCCAGAAAACGCCCTCGTTGCAATCCAGCCCATGCACCAGGATTACCAGCGGCTTGTTCTCATCGATCTGTTCAGGAAGGTTCAACCCCAATGCGCACCGCGCCGGCGCATCCGCCCGGCACAAAGCCCCCGTCAACAGCATCACGGCAATTATGAGAAAAGCGTGCTTCATAGGCATTAACGCGAATCAGGTGATTCTAGGACGCCTTCCGGACACTCAGGGTTCGCCTGCATCTGTTTTACGGCTGTTTTTCGGCCGGGTTGTCGGTTCATTCGCCCCCACCAGCGTCTTCACATGCTGCAACCCCGCCTCCAGTTGCGCCGTCTTCTCCCGCGCCATCTGCTCCATATTTCGGTTCCGCTGATCCACAATGTGCGAATTGATCTTATCCAGCAAGGTAATGTCATCCGGCGCAGTCAGCGTATGAGCCGCCCCCCGCCCGTCCAATATCGGCCGGTCCACCGTCCCGCCAATCGCCACCGTCAGCGGCCCCGTCAGATTCTGCAAATCTTTCGACACTTCCTCCGGCAGCGGCAAATACGCAATCAGTTTCATCGTCCCGTCGTTCTTGATCGTCCCGCCCACCACCACCCCCGACCCTTCAATGTTGATCCCGTGCGAATCCAGCGTCACCTCATCATCCATCAGCGTGAATTCCATCTTCGGCAGCGTAAACGCCGGCTCCAAAGCCGCATTGCCCGTAATCGCCTGCCACTGCCCCGTCACGCTCACCGGCTCGTTCAAATTCCAGTCATGTGCCCCCCACAACTTCCCGTTCGCCACCGACAC